>CAZQYK010000563.1:0-15690 GCA_964597285.1 uncultured Spirochaetales bacterium | reverse complement strand
CGTGCGAAGGCGCCGACGCCGAGGGGCGCCTGCTCGTCGCGTCGACGCGCGCGACGCCGCAGGTCGTCTGCCGGCTGCCCGGCGAAGTGTGGACACCGCCGTCGGGTGGCGCGGCTCACGCGTCGCGCTGAGCGCGCTCGGAGCGCTCGGCTCGGCGGTCGCGCCAGCGGCGGTGGGTCCAGAGCCAGTTCTCCGGCGCCTTGCGGATCTGCTGCTCGAGGCGGCGCGCGAAGCGCTCGGTCAGCTCGCCCTCGGCCGTCCCGCCCGGCTCGAGGCTCAGCACCTCGGCGCGCAGCGCGTAGCGGCCGCGCGCGACGCGGTCCATCGTCACGAACACGAGCGGCAGGTCGAGGCGGCGCGCCATCCGCTCCGGGCCGCGGAAGAACGCCGTGTCGCGCCCGAAGAAGCGCGCCGTCTGCGCGCTGCGCGTGCGCGCGCGCTGGTCGGCGACGAGGAAGGTCGCCGTCGGCCGGTCGCGCAGCCGCGCGGTGCGGCGCATCGCGTGCGCCATCGGCGTGACGATCGCGCCGCTGCGCTCGCGCAGCTCGCGGAACAGCCGGTCGAAGCCCGCGTGGCGCAGCGGGTGGTAGACGACGTGCACGCGCACGCCGCCGAGCCCGCGCACCGCCGCCGGGATCGCCCACTCCCAGTTGCCGCTGTGGGCGAGCGCGACGATGCCGCTGCGCCCGGAGTGGAGCAGCGGGAGCGCGTCGCCGAGATCGATCTCGACGCGTCCGGCGACCGCGTCGGGCCCCGCGCGCAGCAGCTTCCAGGTCTCGACGACCACGTCGAACGCGTGCCGGTAGCCCTCGCGCGCGAGCCGCTCGATCTCGCCTTGCGGCGCGTCGGGGAAGCAGCCGCGCAGGTTCTCGATCACGACCGCGCGGCGGTAGCGCAGCACGCGGTGCGCGAGGAACGCCGCGAGGTCCGACAGCCGGTGGAGCCACGCGAGCGGCAGCGAGCCGAGCGCGTAGAAGAATGGGACGAGCGCGAGGTAGACCGCGACCTGCGCCGCGTTGCGCCCGTAGCGCGACGGCTCTGCCCGTCCGCTCTCCGCTCTCACGGGCGGCATGATAGGACGTCCCCCGAGTCGTACACCGCGGCGGCACGCGGTCGAGAATCGCCTCGGGCGCGTCGTTCCGGCGCGCGGGCCGCCACAGGGGCGGGACCGCCGCGGTGGTCCCAGGACGCGCAAGGGGTGTACCTAAAATTCCAGAACTATTGATGTTTTCCTCTCTGTGTCGCCCCTCGTACCCGCCTCCCAGGGATCCCGCAACGAGGAATTGAGGGGAATCTCGACTGTACATCTGTGCGCGGTTCGTGGTTTCCTAGCTCCCCGAATGGACCTGTTTAGTGGCTCTCCGGAACCAGAGGGAGAAGAACGATGGGACGCGTAGCAGCGATTCTTGGAACGATGATGCTGGTGGTAGGCCTCGTCACGATCGGGCCCGCGGGCATGGTCGGCGCGCAGACCGGCACGGGCACGGGCGATGGAACCGGAACCGGAACCGGCACGGGAACGGGCGTGGGCGATTGCTCTCACGGTTTCTTCAAGAACCACTTCGAGTTCTGGGCGGGTGAGGGTTGTCAGTCCTTCTGCGACGGCCTGTCCGATGCGCAGCTCCTCGAGGATCTGAACCTTCGAGGCGGCGGAAGCAACAAGGACCGCCGCGAGTTCGCGCGTGACTGCCTGAACGCGTGCACGGGCTGCACCGAGGACGACTAGCCGGTCGACTGCACGGAGCTGACGACGGGGCGCCCCCTCTCTGAGGGCGCTCCGTCGCCTCTCCAGGCGACTCGCGCTCGGCGCGCGCACGCCACCTGCGGACCCGGGACGTGATCGAGGATGAGGCGGAACCGACGCGGCGCGGCGCGGCGCTCCTCCTCGCAGCGGCGGCGGCCGTCTTCGCGGCGGCGGCGCCCGACTACCTCTCCGCGGGAACCGCCCCGCACGGCGACGACAACTCCTCCCACTTCGCCGAGATCCTCGTCATCGCCGAGCATCTCCGCTCGGGGGAGACGGACTTCTGGTTCGACCAGGCGAATCTCGGCTATCCGCTCTTCCTCGCCTACCAGCCGCTTCCCTCGCTGGTGATGGGAACGCTGACCGCCCTCTGCGGCGACCTCGTCTCCCCCCTCGCGCTCTACAAGCTCTCGATCCTCTTCGTCTGGGCGCTCATGCCGGCCGCCTGGTACCGGGGCGGACGCTGGCTCGGCATGAGCCGGACGGCTGCCGCGGTGCTGGGGCTCCTCATCCTCGTCGTCGCGGACTTCCGCTCCTTCGGTCTCGGGCCGTCTTCGGGGCTGGCGAACGGCCTCTACACCCAGGCCTGGGGTGGGCTGCTGCTCCCGCTCGCCGTGGGTCGCATCTGGCTTCTGCTGGTCCTCGGGCGCGGGGGCGTCGGAGCGCCCGCGCTGCTGCTCGCGCTGGTCTTCCTCTGCCACGCGTTCCTCGGCCTCTACGCCAGCCTCGTCGCGGGGCTGCTGGCGATCGTGAAGCCGAGGGAGGCGCTGCCTCGCCTCCGCGCGCTCGCCGGTGTGTACGGGGTCGCGCTGCTGCTCCTCGCCTTCTGGCTGGTCCCCTTCCTCTCCAACCTCGAGTACCACGGTGGGCTTCCATGGCGTCACCGGAGCGAGGACGGCTATCCCGTGACCGAGCTCCTCCGCCTCGCCTCGACGGGGGGGCTCTTCGATCACGGTCGCGCTCCCTGGCTCACGGCCCTCGTCCTCGCAGGGATCGCCTTCGCCTGGCGCCGGCGCGCCGAGACGCTCGAGCGCTGGCTGCTCGTGTCGCTCGTCGCGACCTTCGCACTGCTGTTGGGCCGCACGACCTGGGGTGTCGCCTACACATGGATCCCGCTCCACGGCGAGCTCGAGGTGATCCGCTACCTGGCCGGGCTCCACTTCTGCGGGCTCGCGCTCGCGGCGCTCGGCGTGGCGCGAATCGTCCCGTCGCTGCAGGCGCTCCTCGAGCGCCTCTCGGGACCCGACTGGCTGAGCCCGTCGCGCAGCCTGCGCGTCATCGCCGCCGTCGCAGCGGGCGGCATCCTGGTGGCGATCCACGCGAACGGAAGGCACCTGCTCCGCACCTTCGACACCACGGACGCGGCCTTCGCGGGCGCCCTGGCGACGCTTCGCGAGCATCCGGACTCCCGCTTCCTCGTCCACAAGAGCCTGGGCAGCATCGATCACTTCCAGCTCAACCTACTGCCGGCGCTGGCGGAGCGTCCGCAGCTCGAGTCCTTCTCCCGCGGCTACCACGACACGCTGAGCCTCTACTACCTCGAGTACTTCGACTTCAGCCCCGCCGCCTTCGATCTCTATAACCTGGGTGCTGCCGTCGCGGGGGACGGCCGGGTGGAGCGGCTGCCCGAGAGCTTCCGCGAGACGTGGGCGGGCCGCGGACGGCGCGTCTTCGAGAGGGAGCACCCCCCCGGCTACTTCGACTTCGTCCGGACGCCGCTGGCGGTGGTAGGCGACCTGCGGCGGATCCGCCGCTTCGTGCGCTTCACGACCACCGCGCTGTACGAGAGACGCGTGGTCGCGCGCCTCGTCCGCGAGGCGCCGGGCGAGGGGGACCGCGTGACCCTCGACGAGAGCGGCCACTTCGACTTCACGGGAATCGACGGCAGCGCACTGCGCGAGGCCCGGCTCTCCGAGCTGCGCTCGCTCCTGCTCGGGCGCTACGCGGCGTCGCCGTTCGGCTCCCGCGTCCTCGAGGAGGCGAGCGCCCCGAACGAGTACACGGCGCTCGTGGACGCGGCCGGGGGCGACGAGCGCCTGCTCCTCAAGGCGAGCCACCACCCCGGCTGGGAGGCGCGGATCGACGGTCGTCTGGCGGAGATCGACCACGTGGCCCCCAACCTGATGGCGCTCTCCGTTCCGCCCGGTCGACACGAGATCCGCTTCCGCTATCGCAACCCCGCCTATCAGAAGCTCCTGTTCGCGGGCTCGGTCGCAGGGGTCCTCGCGTGGGCGGTCCGGGTCGGGTGGCGCGCGAGGGATCGCGGCTAGGAGGTCATTCGACATGTCGCCGGGAAGGGCGGGCCGCATGCGCATCGAGAGGCCGATGTTCGTCGCCGTCACGATCGGCCTCCTGCTGATCGCGTCCGGCTATGCGACCGCCCGCTGGCTCGCCTGGGACCGCGGACTGCGCGGAACCTACCTGACCGCGGAGGGCGAGATCGTCCACTCGCGGATCGACCGCGAGGTGTCCTTCGATCGCGGCGTCCGGCTCCGCAGCGTGTACACGAACCACTGGGACCCGAAGCGGCTCGGCGTGCCTCGGGAGTTCCCCTCCGCCCGCATCGTCTGGACCGGCTTCCTCACCGTTCCCGAGCCCGCGCCCGGGTCCGCGCCGGCCGAGGAGGCGACGCGTCCGGGGCTGCTCCGGCGCATCTACGCCGGGGAGCGCTTCGGAGGGTCGCCGCTCGAGGAGCGGGTCGTCGACGACCTGGCGTTCGACGCCCGGCAGCCGAAGGACAGGCCCGTCGGCGGATCCTACGCGATCGAGTGGTACGGCCAGCTCCGGGTCCCAGAGGCGGGCACCTATCTGTTCGCCACGCGCTCCGACGACGACTCATGGCTCTTCGTCGACGAGGCACTGGTCGTCGAGAACCGCTATCGCCTCGCGCCGAGGCGCCGCCGGGGAGAGGTCGAGCTCGCGCCGGGCCTGCACTCGCTGCGGGTGCGCTACGTCGATCGGCGTGGCCGCGGCGTGCTCGGGGTCTCGTGGAAGCGTCCCGGCGCGACGGAGCGCAGCGCGATCCCCGGCGCGCTCCTGAGCCACGCCGTCGGGGAGACGACCTCCTACGGTCTCGCAATCGACTCGCGCGAGTCGTTCCGGGTGGAGGCCGGGGGAGAGGAGATCCTGGCGGGGTCGGGCGGCGACTCTCCGCATCACTTCTCCCCGCCGCTCGCTCCGGGACGCCACCCGGTGACCTTCGAGCTCTTCCTGCCGGAGTGGAGACGCGATCTGCGCTTCAGGCCCGGCTGGATCGGCCCGGACGGCGCGTTCCGCGATCTGCCGGCGAGCGCGCTGTCGCTGTCTGGGCGGCGACCTCGACTCGGGCTCGTGCTGGACGCGGCCTTTGCGTCCGCGCTGGCGGGCCTCGGCCTCTCCCTGCTCGTCTCTCGCGGCTGGCGCTCGCGTGCCGGTTGCTATGCGCAGTGGCTGTGGCGCCACCGGGGCACGGCGGCCGTCGCCGCCGTCCTCCTCCTGTCGTTCCTGCTGCGCGTCCATCAGTACGACGTCGTCCCGTCCTTCCTCGAGACCCGCGACGAGTTCAAGACGGGCTGGATCGGCTGGACGCTGCTCCACGAGTGCATGCCCGCGGGCTGGTCGCTCTACCCCGGACCGAACGGCACCCAGGAGACGTGGTTCGGGGAGACCTTCACGATCGACCGGCCCAAGCTGCATCCGCCCCCGCTCTTCCCGATCCTGACGGGGATCGCCAGCACCCTCGCCGGAGTCGATCGGATGCTCGGGGTGTCGCTGTCGGTGATCCGCATTCCGGCGATCGTCTGCTCGGCGCTGGCCACGCTGCTCGTGGTGCTGCTCGCGCAGCGCTTCTACGACCGACCGACCGCCGTCGTCGCCGGGCTGCTCCACGCGACGATTCCCACCGTCGTCGCGTCCGCGCGGCTGGCGAAGGAGGAGAGTTTGCTCGTCGCGCTGGCCCTGGCCTCGCTCCTGCTCGTGAAGAGCTACGAGGACACCGGCCGCCGCTCCCGGCTGTATCTGTCGATCCTGCTCGCGGGCCTCGCGACCCTGACCAAGGAGACCGGCCTCTACGTCGGCGCCGTGGTGTTCCTGCTCCTCGCCCGGCACGGCAGATGGCCGGAGGTCCTGACGACCCTGCCCGTCTATCTGGGCGTGTATCTGCTCTACTTCGCATACTGCTGGGTGTTCAGCGGCGATCCCCTGGCGGTGGCCGGGGGCATCCAGACGGCCGCGCCGGACGGGTTCGGCACGGTCGCGAAGCTGCTCGGAACGGGAAGGGTCGCGCACGCGGAGTTCGGGGCCGGCTGGATGGTGTGGCTGGCGCTCGCCACGATGGCGACTTCCGTCCGCTCGAACTGGACGATCGTCGGCCCCGTGTTGGCCTATCTGCTCGTTCTCGCGGTGACCCTCGGCGAGGTCGGCGACTACGGCTGGCACCGGATCCCGCTCTATCCCTTCCTGTGCATCGGCGGGGGCGTGTTCCTGGTGGAGATGGTCCGCAAGGCCGATCTCTTCCGCGCCGGAGTCTTCGCAGTGCTGGCCCTGATGACCTCCTTGCACTACCTGGCGGCGGAGGAGATGTTCGTGTCGGCCTCGAGCCTCAAGTGGATCCTGTTCGCGGCAATGCTTCCCTTCGCCGCGCACTTCGCCTTCCCGGACTCGAAGGCCGGCCCCATCGCGCAGGGCGCGGCGGTGCTCCTCGTCGCCGGCTTCGCGCTCGCCAACGTCCTCGTCGTGCTGCACCTCGTCTCGATCTACCCGTGAGGTGCTCCGATGCCGTACGATCGCGCCGGGAGCTCCGATGACGCACGAGCGCGACGCTGTTGGAGAGATCGATCTGTCCGTCGTCGTGCCGCTCTACGACGAAGAGGAGAGCATCGGCCCGCTCTACGAAGCGACCGCGGCGACGCTCGATGCGCTGCCGCTGCGCTCGGAGATCGTCTTCGTCGACGACGGCAGCGCGGACGCGACCTGGTCCGCGCTCGAGGCACTGCACCGCCGGGACCACCGCGTCCGCTGCGTGAGGTTCCGCCGGAACCACGGGCAGACGGCGGCGATGCAGGCCGGCTTCGATCTCGCCCGCGGCGCCGTGGTGGTGAGCATGGACGGCGATCTCCAGAACGATCCCGCCGACATCCCGAAGCTGCTCGCCAAGCTCGACGAGGGCTATGGCGTCGTCTGCGGCTGGCGCAAGGACCGCCAGGACGCCACGTTCCGCCGCACGATGCCGTCCCGGATCGCGAACTGGCTGATCGCCAGGATGACCGGGGTGTCGATCCACGATACCGGGTGCTCGCTCAAGGCCTATCGCGGGGACCTGATCCGGAGCGCCCGCCTCTATGCCGAGATGCACCGCTTCATCCCCGCCATCACGTCGATCGGCGGGGCGCGCATCGCGGAGATCGTCGTGTCTCATCATGCCCGGAGGTTCGGGCGCAGCAAGTACGGCCTCTTCCGCGTGTGGCAGGTGGCGTCGGATCTCCTCGTGGTGAAGATGCTCACGGGCTTCTGCCGGGCGCCCGCCGCCCTCTACGCGCTGCTCAGCCTCCCGTTCCTGCTCGCCGCCCTCGTCTCGGGGGCGGCAGTGGGCTGGGCCTACCTGCACGCCGTGCCGGGCGAGGAGTTCCCGATCGTGCTGCCGGGCGCCACGTTCCTGTTCGCGTTCGCGTTCCTGCACTTCGTCCTCCTCGGCCTGTTGGCCGAGATGATCGTCTCGGCCAGTCGCGTCCACGATCGTCAGCGGATCGACGTGGAGTCGCTCACGTGAGCGGAGACCCAGGATGGACCCGCTCGAGACCGGTGAACGCGCCGTCGAGATCACAGTGGTCGTTCCCGTCGTGGAGCCGGTCGACGATCTCGCCTGGCTGTTCGAGCACTACGCGGTGCCGCTCCGCGAGACGAAGCGACCCTTCGAGTTCGTCTTCGTGCTGGACGAGGCGTCCAGGCACTGGATCGAGCCGCTGCGCGAGCTGAAGCGCGACCACCCGGAGGTGATCCTCGTGGTGCTGGGGGGATCGCTGGGGGAGGCGGCGGCACTCAAGGCCGGGGCGGCGCAGGCGCGGGGCTCGGTGATCGTGACGCTCGCGTCGCGTCTCCAGGTGGAGGGCGGGGGCATCCGCGAGATGCTGGCCGAGCTCGACGCCGGCTCCGACCTCGTGGTGATCTGCCGTCAGCCGCGCCGGGACGCGCGCTTCAACCGCCTCCAGTCCCGCGTCTTCAACGGCCTGCTGCGGCTGCTCACCGGATCGAAGTTCAGGGACGTGACCTGCGGGAGTCGCGCGATGCGCGCCGAGGTCTTCGACGAGCTGCATCTCTACGGAAACTTCCACCGCTTCATCCCGATCCTGGCGAGAGACGCGGGTTTCGAGGTGGAGGAGGTGGAGGTCTCCCAGAGTCCGAAGGACGCGAGGATGCGCCTGCTCAAGCCGACGGGCTATCTCACGTTCCTGCTCGACGTGCTCACGCTCTTCTTTCTCACGCGCTTCGCGCGCAAGCCCCTGCGCTTCTTCGGGACGCTCGGCGCCGGCATCTTCGGCGTCGGCTTCGCGATCAGCGCCTATCTCGCCCTCTACCGCCTGCTCGGCTTCGGCGGCGTCGCGGATCGCCCGCTGCTGCTGCTGGGGATCCTCCTGATCGTCTTCGGGGTGCAGTCGATCTCGATCGGTCTCGTCGGAGAGATCGTCATCTTCACCCTTGCTCGCGAGAAGGAGTATCGGGTGGAGAAGGTCCTCTGAGCCGCTCGGGAACGAGGGTGCGGTAGAGACCGAGGATCGCCTCGCCGCCCAGCTCCCAGGACAGCTCCGCGACGGCGCGGCGGTGCAGGCGCTCGCCGAGCCTCCCGGCTCGCGCCTCGTCTCCGAGCACGCGGAGCAGCGCGTCGGCGAGCGAGCGGGGATCGTCCACCTCCGCGTAGACGCCGTCCTCTCCGAGGATCTCGCGGTTGACGGGCGTGTCCGTCGCCACCACCGGGAGCCCCACGGCCATGTAGTTCAGGAGCTTGCCGTTGGCCTCGGAGAGTGACCGCTTCGCGGACACCGCGACGTCGCACGCACAGAGGTAGTCGCGCGCCAGTCCGTAGGGCATGCGACCGGTGAACACGACTCGATCCGAGATCCCGAGCTCCGCCGCCAGCCGCCGATACCGCTCGACGTTCGGGTAGCCCATGATCAGGAAGCGGACGTCGTCGCGGCGACCGAGGACGAGGCGTGCCGCGTGCAGCAGGACGCCGGTGCCCTGATACTCGTCGAGCAGGCCCAGGAACCCCACGATCTTCACGTCCTCCGGGAGGCGGAGCTTGGCGCGGAGCTGCTCGCCGGGCTCGGCCGGGCGGAACACGGACGCGTCGACGCCATCGACCACCGTGCGCGTCGGAACGCCGAGGCGCTCGATCGACGCGGTGAAGCCGCGCACGACGGCGGGAGAGCTGAGGATGAAGGCCGACGGCAGGTGCAGCAGCGCGCGCTCCAGCCGCTCGAAGCCCCGATGGAGCCAGGAGCGCTCCCGCACGAAGCCGTGCTGAAGGAGCTCTCCGGTGAGGCTGCCCTGAAGATCGGCGATCAACGGAACGCCGAAGCGCTTGGCCGCCGGCCAGCCCACCGCGATGCCCTCGTGCAGATGCGCGTGGATCAGGTCGGGTCGGTCGCGCCGACAGGCTCGCAGCACCGCCCACGCCAGCAGCGGATCGATGTAGAGCTTGTGCCACGACGCACCCGCTGCGAGCTTCCGATACCACGGAATCCGCAGCGACCGCCGCGTGACGACACCCTCGACGTCGCGTCCGATGTGGTAGGTGCACACCGTCACTCGGCAGCCGCGCGCCTGGACCGCCCGAATCTCCTCGTAGATGCGGACGTGGCAGCCCCGATCCGCGAAGAAGGGCGTGGGGGCGACGACGAGGACGTGCAGGGGGCGCGCCCCCGCCTCACGCTCACCCCCCATGCGCGACGCCCAGCGCCTGGAAGGCCTGCCTCACTTCGTCCACCTGCCGCTGCCGCTCGGCCGCCGACCATCCGAGCTCCTCGGCCATGATGCCGGCGCACGCCTCGAGGCAGGCGAGGCCCGGCCAGCCCCCCTTCGCGAGCCCCGTGCGGCGGAAGACCAGATCGCAGAGCGTGAGCGCCATCTCCGAGCGGACGGCGTGCCGCGCCTCGGCCGCGATCTCCGGTCGTTGCGGGTGCAGGCGGCGAAAGCGGGACGCATCGGCGTCGTCTCCTCGCAGCACGTCGGTGTAGGCCGTCCCGTAGGTGGCGAGCAGGTGCGCGAACGAGGCCGCGTCGAGGCCCTCGGGTCTCGAGACCGCCGGCGAGGCGGCGAAGCCCTCGGGATCGTCCAGATCTCCGCCGAAGAGCGGCGTGTCGTGCGTGCGGCTCTCGCGCACCGCAACGCCCAGCTTCCTCGCCGCGAGGTCGACGGCTTCCGCGGCGACCCGCCGCGCCGTCGTCCACTTCACGCCGACGGCCGAGATGCACCCCGGTGTCCCGTCCTCCCGCTCGTGATCGACGATACGGTGGCGCTTCGCGTAGATCGGCTCGGGAGAGGCGCCCGGGGCGCACGTGGCGGGCAGGAGCCCGGCAAAGACGTGCCTCACGTCGTCGTAGCCGAGACCGAGCCCGGGACACGCGCCGTCGAAGGCTTCCAGGTGTCCCGCGATCTCGTCTGGCGTGACCCGGAGGTGGTCGGGATGGTCCTCGAAGGGCGCGTAGAAGGTCCCGATCAGCGAGGCGTCATGCCACGGTGTCACGAAATAGTTGCGGAAGCCCTTCGCGAAGATCTCCGCGTCGTCGCGATGGCCCGCCTCGCCCGCGACGGCCAACGCCCCGTGCTCGACGATCGGGCGCGTGAGCAGAACGACGGCCTTGAAGACCGGGTAGCGCGCGCGCCGGGCCTGCCGCGCGGCGGGGTCGCCCGAGAGCGTGAGGGTCTCGGCGGTCCAGGGTCCCGTGCAGTTGAGGACGAGACCGGCGCGGACGCTGAATGTGTCGCCGGTCAGGCGGTCCTCGGCGTCGAGACCCACGACGGATCCGCGCTCGCGCAGGAGCCCGGTGACGCGGACGTGGTTCGCCACCTCGGCACCGGCCCGGCTGGCGGAGTGGACGACGCACAGGCAGAGCCGCTCGGAGTCGGAAACCTGCGCGTCGTGGAACAGCAGGCCGCCGTCCAGGCGCGCGTGGGACAGGAGAGGAAACCGCTCGAGCACCTCGGCGCGCGACAGCAGCCGTCCCCTCGGCAGGCGTCGCGAGTCGGAGAGTCGCCGATTGCGGTCCCAGCTCAGCGCGTCGTTCATCAGGGACGCCGTGCCCAGCACCAGCCGGCTGCGCAGTCCGAGACCCTCGGTGGGGACCACGCAGGCCATCGGTCGCACGAGGTGCGGCGCGACGCGCAGCAGCACGCTCCGCTCGCGGATCGACTCGCGCATGCGTGCCAGGTCACCGTGCTGCAGATAGCGCAGACCCCCGTGCACGATGCGCTGGCTGTTGGCCGAGGTCGCGCCCCCGAAGTCTCCCTGGTCGACGAGCGCGACCCGAAGGCCACGCTGCGCGGCGTCGAGCGCGGCCCACGCCCCGTGGATTCCCGCGCCGACGACGGCGACGTCGAACGGCTCCGCAGCGAGGCGGGCGGGGTCGCGGCGAAGCGTCATCTCGCGCGCAAGACGAAGGTCTTGCCGTGGTTCTGGAACTCGCCGAGCGCCTCGGCGCGCAGGCGGGGTCGCTCGTCGAGGAACTCGCCCAGGGCGCGCGGCTGGCCCTGCCGCGGGTCGTCCCCGTCCCCGTGACTGGACCAGTCGTCGAAGAGCAGGATGCTGCCCGGGGTGAGCAGGTCGTCGAGCCAGGAGAGCGCGGTGCGCGTGGAGCTGTAGAGGTCGCAGTCGAACAGCACCACGGCCGCCCGCTTCGAGGCGAGCCGGATCTTGAGCTCGGGAGTGAGGGACTCGTCGTAATAGCCCTCGATCAGGCGGATGCGGCTCGCGTCGACGCCCGCGTCGTGCAGGTTCCGCTCCACCTCCTGCCTCGGGCAGGCGAACTGACCCTCGAAGAAGCGGCCGTCCGTATCCTCGCCCGGCTCCAGACGCGGCAGCCCTCCGAACGAGTCGAAGCCGAACAGGCGCGTCCGGTCGAGGCCGAGCTCACGGCAGAGCGCGAAGGCCTTCGCGAACGAGTAGCCGCGGTAGAGACCGAACTCGAAGTAGTCCCCGGGCGCGCGCCCGCACTCCTCGCGGGCGAGCTCGAAGGCCCGGGCGAGCGCATCGGGAAGGCCCGGGCTCAGCGTCTCGAAGCGCGTGAGGCGCCGATTGAGCGCGTGGAAGACGCGGGACGCGGTCCGGAAGAGCGGTGGGTAGGAGCGCAAGATCCGCGCGACGGTGCTCTTGGCCCGCATGGATCCCTCACGCCTCGGCGATCTTCCCGTTGCGCGTCTGCAGCATCAGGACGACGAGATATCCGAAGCACGAGAAGGCGACCGCGTTGAGCCGGATCGCGAGCATGGTGGCCGCGCCCGCCGCCGCCGGGAGCCCAGCGGCGGCGAAGACGACGACGAAAGCCCACTCCATCAGCCCGATCCCGGCGATGGAGAGCGGCAGGACGGCGATCGTCTGCGCCAGCAGCGTCGCGGCCACCAGCGTCGCGACCGGCACCTGCTGGCCGAGCGCGCGGCACGCCGCGTAGGCGGTGACGAGCACGGCGGCGTGGAACACCAGCGACTGCGCCAGCGCCACGGGCAGCGCCGAGGGATGCTCGCGATAGGCCCGCAGCGACGCCCCGAAGCCGGCCAGCCGCGTGAGCGGACGCGCCGCCAGCGGGAAGCGAACCAGGACGCGGTGGGCGGCCCGCAGCAATCGCTCGTCGAGCATCGCGCCGATCGCGACGAGGGTGCCGACGGCCGTCGCGCCGGCCAGCGCCAGCAGCATCGGGTGGGCGCGAGCGGCCGGCGACACCAACAGCACGAGGGCGGTCAGCGCGAGCAGTACGCCGAGGCCGGTCAGGCGCTCGACGAAGATCGAGGCGAAGGCGGCCTCCGTGTCGCCCATCTGCCGGCCGGCCGCGAGGCCGCGGGCAACGTCCCCGCCGACGCTGGTCGGCAGCACGTGGCCGTAGAACTGGCCCAGCACGTAGAGACCGTAGAGCGAGGCTCCGCTCGGGCGAAGACCGCAGACGCGAAGCAGGAAGCGCCACTTCCACACGCTCAGCGCGACGGTCACCGGCATCATCGCGACCAGGACGACGAGCCAGACGCCGTCGATCCGGCCGGTCAGGCCGCGCAGCTCCGACCACTCCACCCCGGCGAGCACGTAGCCGAGCAGTGCGAGCCCGAGCGCCAATCGCACGAGCCCGACCCACGGGCTCGAGGTGCGCGACGCGCCGGCTTCGGCGCCGACGACGGCGACCTCGTCGGCGCTCTCCGCCATTCGGGCCTCCTTCGCGCCCAGTATACCCAGGCGTGGCTAGGTCGAGTGCGGCCGGACCTCGCGCGCTCGCGGGATCGCGCACGCGCGAGGTACCCTGCTTCGCGGTCGTGGCCATGGAAGAACCCCAGCGAGTCCACGCCTTCGTGACCGGCGCAACCGGCTTCGTGGGCGGTACGCTGTGCAAGGCGCTGCGGCAGCGCGGCGCTCGGGTGACGGCACTGGTGCGGCGGCCGGGGAGGCTCGACGCGCTGGGTGTCCAGGAAGTGGTGGGCGACCTGCGCGACCGCGACTCCTTCGCCTCCGCGCTGGCGGGTGTGGAGGTGCTCTACCACGTCGCCGCGGCGTTCCGCGAGGCGCGCCTTCCGGACACGGACTATCACGACGTGAACGTCACGGGCACGCGCAACATCATCGAGAGCGCCGCGGAGCACGGGGTCCGGCGGATCGTCCACTGCAGCACGATCGGCGTCCACGGGGACACGGGCCGCACACCGGCGCGCGAGGACAGCCCCTTCGCGCCCCCCGACTACTACTGCGAGTCCAAGCTCGAGGGGGAGCTGCTGGCGCGCGAGCTCTTCGCGAGCCTGGGCGTGGAGGGCAGCGTCTTCCGTCCGACGGCGGTCTACGGCCCCGGCGACACGCGCTTCCTGAAACTCTTCCGGAGCATCCGGCGGGGGCGCTTCCGCATGATCGGCTCGGGGGAGACGCTCTACCACCTGGTCTACATCGACGATCTGTGTCGCGGGATCCTGTCGTGCGGCGAGCGTGACGCGGCGGTGGGCGAGGTGTTCATCCTCGGCGGCGAGCGTGCGGTGACGCTGAACGAATGGGTCGCGGAGATCGCGAAGGCCGTCGACGGACGCACCCCCCGTCGACGCGTCCCCCTCGCACCCGTGATGGGGGCGGCGACGCTCTGCGAGGCGCTGCTCCGCCCGCTCGGAATCGAGCCGCCGCTACACCGGCGTCGCGTCGAGCTCTTCAGCAAGGACCGCTGCTTCGACATCTCCAAGGCCAGGCGTGTCCTTGGCTACGCGCCCGAGGTGTCGCTGGCCGACGGGCTGCGGCGGACCGCCGCGTGGTATCGCGAGCGCGGCGCGCTGTAGCGAGCCGGGTTCCATCTCGCAGGACCGCCGATCGTCTATTTGACGAACGCGACCGTGCCGCTCACGGCCGGCATCTCGTCGGAGCCGCCGCGCGAGCGGAACACGACGTGGTGGCGCTCGAGGTGGCGGTACGACGTGCAGCCCGGCGCCGTGCAGCGCCAGCCGTCGCGCTCGAACACCGCCCACTCGCGCCGCTCGCGCGCGGTCGCACGCTCGGGCCGCCACGCCGCCAGGGCGTGGTCGAGCATCGCCTCGAGCGCATCACTTCTACGGGTTGGACGCCCGCGAATCCGCTCGAGCCGCCGCTGGACCGTCGCGAGGATGGCCCGGAAGAGCGGCCCGACCTCGAGCGGCACCGTGAAGAAGAGGCGCGCGGTCTCCTTCACCGACCCTGCGATGGCACGTGTTTGGAGACCCGCGGGGTCGGGATGGGACGTCGCCTCCGGCGCGAGCGGCGGCGGCGCGAAGTCGCTCGACGCGAGCGCCCGCTCCACGTCGTCGCCGAGCCGCCGGACGCTGACCCGCTGGGCATGCGCGACCCAGTCCGCGCGGTGCCGCCCCGCGGCGGCTTCGAGCAGCAGCGGCACCAGCACCTGCGCCGCCACCCACGAGAGCCGCCCCGACGCGAACGCCTCGCGCAGCGGCGCACACACCCGCGCCACGCGCTCGATCCGCAGCAGCGCCCGCGCCCGGCTCGCCGAGATTCCGAGCCGCTCCTCGGCGTACAGATCCAGTCCGTTGTAGCCGGCGTCGCGGTGGAGCCCCCATGCAACGACGTCGGCGAGCAGCCGTGCCACGCGCGCGAGGCCGCGCGCCTCCATCCGCACCGCCAGCCGCAGCCGCCGGTCGAGCTCGCCCGCGTCGGACTCCGTCAGATCGCGCTCGCGCGCGGCGATCTCGGGCGAGGGCGGAGACACGAACGACGGAATTCGCCCTCCCCGGATGATCTCGGGCGAATCCCCTCGCGATCCTCCACGATCCCGCGCGCGCTCGATGCTGGTCTCGTCCGGCGCGACGTCGGCATCGATGCCCACGCCCGACATCACCTCTGCGACGAGCACCTCCGCGAACGCCCCGTGCGACAGCGCATGCCCGGCGACGCGGCTCGCGACCTGCCGCGCGCCCCACCAGCGCGCCCGCGCCCGCGGCGTCAGGCGCAGCACGATCCCGTCGCGCCGATCGCCCTCTTCGTCCACGGCCGCAAGCGGCTCCCGCGCCACCCGGTCCACCGCGCGCACCTCGCGCGCGAGCGCGCGCGCCGTGAGCCGCGAGGCCAGCGCGAGCCAGCGCTTCTCGTCGTCTTCGGTCGCCCCCCGACACAGGAGCCGCAGCTGTGTCCACCCGATCTCCCCCGAGACGAACGCCGCCTCGAGCGCCGGCAGCTTTGCGAGCGCCGCGTCGACGCGCGCCAGGTCGCGCAGCTCGCGCCCCGAGACCCCCGCGCGCTCGACCGCGTAGTCGCC
>CAZQYK010000562.1:0-21868 GCA_964597285.1 uncultured Spirochaetales bacterium | reverse complement strand
GAAGCCCACGGTGCCCGGCGCGATCGGCGCCGCGCCCATCCGCGCGGTGCGCGCGCGCCGCACGCTCGTGCCGACGAGCAGCGTCACCGGCGCCGGCGCGTCGAGCGGAGCGTCCGCGAGCCAGCGCAGCGCCGCGTCGAGGCGCCCGGTCGGCTCGAGCGCTCCGGGCGCGGTGACGACGAGCCCGCGCGCGAGCGCCTCGAGCGCGACGCCCTGGAGGTTCGCGGCGCAGCGGACGCCGGGCTCGGCGCGCTCGACCGCGCGCCCGTGGCACTGCAGGCCGCGCACCCGCGCGCGCGCGCCGCCGGGCTCGATCGCGACCGCGTCGCCGACGCGCAGCGCGCCGCCGACGAGCGTGCCGGTGACGACCGGGCCGAAGCCGCGCATCTCGAAGCAGCGGTCGACCGGGAGGCGCGGCGGGCCGCTGCGCGGCGTGCGCGGCGCCGTCGCGGCCGCGCGCGCGGCGAGCGCGTCGCGCAGCGCGTCGAGGCCCTCGCCGGTCGTGGCCGACACGCGCACGACCGGTGCGCCGGCGAGCGGCGTCGGCGCCAGCAGCTCGGAGACCTCCTCCTCGGCGAGCGCCGCGACGTCGGCGTCGACGCGGTCGACCTTCGTCAGCGCGACGACCGCGTCGCGCAGGCCGAGCAGCTCGCAGATCGCCAGGTGCTCGCGCGTCTGCGGCATCACGCCCTCGTCGGCGGCGACGACGAGCAGCAGCAGGTCGATGCCGGCAGCGCCGGCGACCATCGTGCGCACGAGGCCCTCGTGTCCGGGCACGTCGACGACGCCGAGCCGCGCGCCGCCGGGCAGGTCGAGCGGCGCGAAACCGAGCTCGATCGTGATGCCGCGCTCCTTCTCCTCGGGCAGCCGGTCGGTGTCGACGCCGGTCAGCGCGCGGCACAGCGCGGTCTTGCCGTGGTCGATGTGTCCGGCGGTGCCGAGGATCAGGCGGGGCGCGTCATCCAATGCGGTCGAAGCCCGCGTAGGGCCGCAGCGCCGCCGGGATCTCCACCGTGCCGTCGGCGCGCTGGTGGTTCTCGAGCAGCGCGATCAGCGCGCGCGACACCGCCACCGCGGTGCCGTTCAGCGTGTGCACGAGCTCGTTCTTCTTGCCGCCCTTGCGCCGGAAGCGCGTCTGGAGCCGGCGCGCCTGGTAGTCGGTGCAGTTCGACGCGCTCGTCACCTCGCCCCACGCGCCGCCGTCGCCGCGGCCCGGCAGCCACGCCTCGAGGTCGAACTTGCGCCAGGCCGGCGCTCCGAGGTCGCCGGCCGCGATGTCGATCACGCGGTACGGCACCTCGAGCGCCTGGAACACGCGCTCCTCGATGCGCACGAGCTCCTCGTGCATCGCCTCCGAGTCCTCGGGGCGCGTGAACGCGAACATCTCGACCTTCGTGAACTGGTGCACGCGGTACAGACCCTTGCTCTCGCGCCCGGCCGAGCCGGCCTCGGTGCGGTAGCAGTGCGACACGCCGGCGAGCTTCAGCGGCAGGTCGTCCTCGTCGAGCAGCGCGTCCTCGTAGAGGCCGCCGAGCGTGATCTCGGCGGTGCCGATCAGGTCGAGGTCGCTGTTCTCGACCGAGTAGATCTGGGTCTCGGGCCCGCGCGGGCTGAACGCCATCGCGTCGACGATGCGGCGGCGCGCGAGGTCGGGCGTCGCGTAGAGGCGGAAGCCCTCCTCGCGCGCCAGGTCGAGCGCGAGGCGCTGGAGCGCGAGGTCGAGCAGCACGGCCTCGCCGGTCAGGAAGTAGAACTTCTGGCCGGTGACCTTCGCGCCGGCCTCGAAGTCGACGAGCCCGAGCTTCTGCCCGAGCTCGACGTGGTCGAGCGGCGCGAAGTCGAAGCGCCGCGGCTCGCCCGAGCGGCGCAGCTCGCGCGCGTCTTCCTCGCCGCCGCTCGGCGCGTCGGGGTGGACGAAGTTCGGCAGCGCGGCGAGGTGGCCGTCGAGCTCGCCGCGCGCCGCGGCGAGGCGCGCCTCGAGCGCGGCGACCTCGTCCTTCAGGCGCCGTCCCTCCTGCGCGTGCGCCTCGCGATCGGCCGGCTCGAGGCGGCGCTTGCCGGCGCCCTGGTGCTCGTTGCGCTGGCGGTTGCGCTCGTTCAGCTCGGTCTGGAGCGCCGCGACCCGCCGCTGCGCCTCGACCGCGGCGTCGACGTCGGCGCGCACGCCCCGCCGACGGCAGCTCTCGGCGATCTCGTCGCGCCGTTCGGCGAGGCTGCGGGGGTCGAGCATGGCGGGGCAAGGGAAGCACAGCGCCCGGCACCCCGCCCGGGCCGACGTCAGCGCGCTCGGGCGTAGTCGCGCAGCACGCTGACCTCGAGCTCGGCCTCCTCGAGCCGGTGCTTGACGACGTCGCCGATGCTGACGATCCCACACGGGCCGAGCGGGCCGATCACCAGCACGTGGCGCACGCGGCGCGCGGTCATCAGCGTCATCACCTCGCGCACCTCGGCGTCGGGGCTGCACGTGACGGGCTCGCGCCGCATCACCTCGGCCACCGACATCTCGAGCACCGCGCGCCCGTGCTTCGCCAGGCCCTGCAGGACGTCGCGCTCGTCGAGGATGCCCGCGACGACCGCGCCGTCGCGCACGACGAGCGAGCCGATGCCCCGGTCGACCAGCTCGCGCGCCGCCCGCTCCACGCGCATGTCGCGGTCGATCGCCGCGACCGCGCGGCCCTTCGACTCCAGGATCGACCCGATCCGCATGCCGTGCCCTCCTTCCGCGCTGCCCCTCTCCCGACCCCATTCTACGCCCGCCGCGGGCCGCAGCGGGCCGGCTCGACGCGAGCGGGCGGACGCGCAAGAATGGAACACGTTTCACCCGACCCCCGGCGGCGCCGGGGCCCCGGAGGTCGAGCCCCCATGTACATCGGCTACAGCGAGGAGCAGGAGGCCCTGCGCAAGGAGCTGCGGGCCTACTACGAGAAGCTGCTCACGCCCGAGATCCGCCGCAGGCTCGGCAGCGAGCACGGCGTCGGCCCGACCCACCGCGAGGTCGTGCGCCAGATGGGCGCCGACGGCTGGCTCGGCATCGGCTGGCCGACCGAGTACGGGGGCCAGGGCCGCTCCGAGATCGAGCAGTTCATCTTCTTCGACGAGTCGATGCGCAGCGGCGCTCCGATTCCGATGCTGACCATCAACACCGTCGGCCCGACGATCGCCCGCCACGGCAGTGAGGAGCAGAAGGCCTTCTTCCTGCCGAAGATCCTCGCCGGCGAGATCGACTTCTGCATCGGCTACAGCGAGCCCGGCGCCGGCACCGACCTCGCCGCGCTGACGACCCGAGCCGAGCGCCAGGGCGACGAGTACGTGATCAACGGCCAGAAGCTGTGGACGAGCCTCGCGAGCGCGGCCGACTACTGCTGGCTCGCGGTGCGCACCGACCCCGACGCGCCGAAGCACGGGGGCCTGTCGATCCTGATCGTCGACATGAAGAACACGCCGGGAATCCGCATCGACCCGCTCCACCTGATCGGCGAGCACGACATCAACGCGGTGTTCTTCGACGATGCGCGCGTGCCGGCCGCGAACCTCGTCGCCGGCGAGAACAAGGGCTGGAAGCTGATCACTGGCCAGCTCAACCACGAGCGCGTGACGCTGTGCTCGTCGGGCGTCCTCGAGCGCGCGCTCGAGGAGGTGACGGCGTGGGCGCGTCGCGCCGAGCTGCCCGACCGCCGTCGCGTCATCGACCAGGAGTGGGTGCGGATCAACCTCGCGCGCGTCTACGCCGGCTACGAGTTCCTGCGCCTGATCAACTGGAAGGTCGCCTGGACGGCGACGAAGGGGAGCCTGGCGGTCGCCGACGCGTCGACGATCAAGGTGTTCGGCACCGAGTTCTACCTCGAGAGCTTCCGGCTGCTGATGGAGATCATGGGCCAGCGCGGCTACCTGAAGCGCGGCTCGCCGGAGGCCGTGTACGAGGGCCACCTCGAGCGCCTGTACCGCGGCATGCTGATCCTGACCTTCGGCGGCGGCACGAACGAGATCCAGCGCGACCTGATCGGCCTGTTCGGGCTCGGCCTGCCGCGCGTCCCGCGGATGTAGAGGAACCCCCCAATGGACTTCTCGCTCTCCGAAGACCAGCAGGCGATCGCCGACCTCGCGGATCGGATCCTCGACGTCGAGGCCAGCCACGAGCGGCAGCGCGAGCTCGAGAAGCGCGGCGACCGCCACCTCGACCGCGCGCTGTGGAAGGCGCTCGGCGAGGCGGGCCTGCTCGGCATCGCCGCGCCCGAGGTGCACGGCGGCGCCGGCCTCGGCTTCCTCGAGATCGCGGCGATCCTCGAGCAGGTCGGCCGCCACACGGCGCCGGCGCCGGTCTACGAGACGGTCGTGCTCGCGGCGCTGCCGATCGCCGAGTTCGGCAGCGCGGCGCAGCGCGAGGCGTGGCTGCCGCGGCTGGCCTCCGGCGAGGCGATCGGCACCGCGGCGCTCGTCGAGGACGCGCCGACCACCGCCGTGCGCGCCGGCGACGGCTGGGCGCTCACCGGCCGCAAGCTCTGCGTGCCGGCCGGCGCGCTCGCCGACGTCGTGCTCGTGCCGGCCGACACCGACGCCGGCCCCGCGGTCTTCCTCGTCGACCCCCGCTCCGACGGCGTCGCGCTCGAGCCGCTTGCGACGACGAGCGGGAGCCCGGAGTCGCTGCTGACGCTCTCCGGCGCGCGCGTGGGCGCCGACGCGGTGCTCGCCGCACCGGGCGCCGGCGCGAAGCTGCGCGCGTGGCTCGAGCTGCGCGCGACCGCCGGCCTGTGCATGCTCTCGCTCGGCGTCTGCGAGGCCGCGCTCGCGCTGACGAGCGAGTACATCAAGACGCGCAAGCAGTTCGACCAGCCGATCGCGATGTTCCAGGCGGTCGGGCACCGCGCCGCCGACGCCTTCATCGACACCGAGGCGATCCGGCTCACCGCGTGGCAGGCCGCGTGGCGGATCTCTGCCGGTCTCGACGCGGAGAAGCAGGTCGCGGTCGCCAAGTTCTGGTGCGCCGAGGGCGCGAAGCGCGTCGTCCACGCGGCGGCGCACCTGCACGGCGGCGTCGGCGTCGACACCGAGTACCCGCTGCACCGCTTCTTCCTCGCCGCGCGCCAGCTCGAGCTCACGCTCGGCGGCGGCACGCAGCAGCTGCTCAAGCTCGGCAACCTGCTCGCGGACGAGGCGGCGTAGGACCCCTCGCGGCGAAGAACATGCCGTGGTTCGGCTTGCGGCGGTGCGGGACGAGCTCGACGGCGAAGCCCTTGCGCGCGAGGAACGCGCCGAGCGCCTCGCCGCTGGCGTCGGGGCGCTCGGGGCCGAGGTCGTGGTACTCGCCGTGGATGCGCTCGACCCGCGCGAGCGTCGCGTCGGACGCGGCGTAGAGCGCGTCGTACTCTCCCCCCTCGATGTCGACCTTCAGCAGCGCACAGGTCTCGACGCCGTGGCGCGCGAACGCGTCGTCGAGCGTCGTCGCCGGCACCTCGTCGTAGGCGTCGGACAGGCCCGAGCCCGGGCTGCGGAAGCCCGAGTAGGTGCCCGAGCGCGACGCGGCCTCGGGCCGGTACAGGCGCAGCGTGCCGGGCTTGCCGGCGACGGCCCGTCGGAGCGCGGTGATCCGCGGCCGGCCGGCCGCGTTGCGCGCGAGGCGCTCGAAGTTGCGCGGATTCGGCTCGAATGCGACGACGCGGCGCGCGATCCGCGCCGCGCGCAGCGCGAACACGCCGACGTTCGCGCCGAGGTCGACGACGCAATCCCACGCGCCGGGCACGACGCCGGCGAGCCGGTACTCGTCGCGCAGGAAGATGCGGTGGAACATGTGGAAGTCGGCGCGCGCGCCGCGCAGCCACAGCGGCGGTCCGTCGTCGAGCCGCACCGCGAGCTCGTCGCCGTCGCGCTGGCGCTTGCGGAAGCGCACGATCTCGCCGGGATTCGCGGTGAAGCGGCGCAGCTTCCACCAGTCGGCGAGGTCTTCGAGGCGCATCCGGCGCGACTCTACCCGATCCGGTAGCGGCGCAGCTCGGGCAGCTTCCACGCGGTGAACGCGACGACCGCGAGGCAGCCGACGCCGCCGAAGACCACCGCGAAGGTCGCGCTCGTCGCCGCGGCGAGGAAGCCCGACTCGACGGCGCCGAGCTGGTTCGAGGCGGTGATGAAGAGCAGGTTCACCGCCGACACGCGTCCGCGCAGCGCGTCGGGCGTCTCGAGCTGGATCGCCGTCTGGCGCATCACGACGCTCACCTGGTCGGCCGCGCCGACGAGCATGTAGAGCGCGACCGAGAGCGGAAACGAGCGCGAGAGCCCGAAGCCGAGCGTCGCGACGCCGTAGAGCGCGACCGCGACGAGCAGCGTCGGGCCGGCGCGCGCGATCGGGCGGCGCAGCATCAGGAACGCCGCCATCGCGAGCGCGCCGATCTCGAGCGACGAGGTCAGCAGGCCGTAGCCCTTCGGGCCGACGGCGAGGATCTCGTTCGCGAACACCGGCAAGAGCGCCGCCGCGCCGCCGAGGATCACCGCGAACATGTCGAGCGCCATGCAGCCGAGCACCACCGGAGTGCCGCGGACGTAGGCGAGCCCTTCGCGCACCGCGCGCCAGCTCGGCGCGGTGCGGCCGCCGACCTCGCGCAGCGGCCGCACGAAGCCGAGGCCGAGCCAGTTCAGCGCGATCAGCACGGCGTAGGCCGCGTACGCGGCTTCGACGCCCCACGCTGCGATCAGCACGCCGGCCAGCGCCGGGCCGGTCGCGAAGGCGAGCGCCGTCGCGGTCGACGAGGTCGTGACGGCGCGCGGGAACGCCGCGACCGGCACGAGGCTCGGCAGCAGCGCCTGGCGCGCCGGGCTGTCGAAGGCGAGCGCGACCGCGTTCGCGAAGACCGCGCCGTACAGCACCGGCAGCGACGCCGCGCCCTCGCGCGTCGCGACGAAGAGCAGCGCCGCGCTCGCGAGGTACGGGAGCTGGGCGAGGCGCATCACGCGGCGCCGGTCGTAGGCGTCGGCGACCGCGCCGCCGACGAGCGTCAGCGCGAGCGACGGCAGGAACTGCGCGAGCCCGATCGCGCCGAGCGCCGCCTCGGAGCGCGACAGGTCGAAGACGTGCCAGTAGACCGTCGCGCGCAGCAGCGTCATCCCCGTCGCCGCGCAGAAGCGGCTGGCGAGGTAGATCCAGAACGAGCGCGGGAAGGGCTGGGCCTCGGGCGTCGGCTATCGCTCCAGCTCGATCGTCGCATCGACGTGCACAGCGAGCGTGCTGTGTCCGCTCTCGAAGGCCGGCGGCGCGACGGACTCCATCGCCATCGACTGGCGCGCGAGCATCGGCCGCGGCGGCGCGGCGCCCTGCGTCTGGATCGACAGCGACACGAGCTCGTGGTCGCGCGCGCCGAGCGCCTGCTGCACGGCCACCGCGCGCTGCCCGTAGGCCGCGAGCGCCTCGGCGATCAGCGCGTCCTCGGTCTCGCGCCGCTTCTCCGGCGAGACGCTGAACTCGATCGAGCGCAAGAGCAGCTGGCCCTGGAGCTTCCCGAGCAGCGCCGAGAGCGCGTCGACGTCGGCGCTCTCGAGAATCAGGTCCTGGCTCGCGCTCCAGCGCTCGATGCGCCCCTTCTCGCCGTGCACCGGATGGGTCCGGTAGCCGCCGCTGCGCACCTCGACGCCCTTCGCCGCCTTCGCGGTCTCGAGCGCCGCGCGCATCGTCTGGTTCACGCGGTCGGCGAGGCGCGCGGCGTCGCTGTCCTCGGCCGTGACGCCGGCGATCGCGGTGACCCAGTCGTTCGCGACCTCGCGCGAGCGCTCGACCTGGAAGCTGACGCGGTTCTTCGGGTCCGGCGCCGGCTGTGCCCCCGCCGGGCCCGGTGCCGCGCACGCGAGCGCGAGGGCGAGCGACGCGAGGCCGGCCGCGCGTCGCGGCGCGCTCATCGCAGCAGCCGCGCCGCGAACGACTTCGCCTGCGCGCGCAGCGAGTCGGCCGGCGCCGACGCTTCGCGCGACGCGGTCCGCGCCTTCGCCGGTTTCGCCGCCGCTCGCTTCTTCGCCGCCCTCTTCTTCGCGACCGTGCGCCCGCCCTTCTTCTTCGGCATGCGGCCCGTGCTCGCGCTCTTCCGGGCCGCGGGCCGCTTCGCCTTCTTCGCCCGCTTCGACTTGCTCTTCTTTCTCGCTGCCATGGGTTCGATCCTCATCCTCCGTCGGAATCGAGGCGCCGGACGATAGCAGGGAATCGCGTACCCTAGCCGCGGTCCGGCCGGGACAGGAGGAAAGCATGCCGCTGCGCGTCGTCCAGTGGACCACCGGGAACGTCGGCCGCCGCTCGCTGCGCGCGATCGCGGCGAACCCCGAGCTCGAGCTCGTCGGCTGCTACGCGTGGAGCCCCGACAAGGTCGGGCGCGACGCCGGCGAGCTGGCCGGCATCGGGAAGCTCGGCGTCGCGGCCACCGACGACGCCGACGCGCTGCTCGCGCTCGCGCCCGACTGCGTCAGCTACAACCCGATGTGGCCGGACGTCGGCGAGCTGGTGCGGATCCTCGAGGCCGGGGTCGACGTCTGCTCGACCGCCGCGTTCGTCACCGGCCACGGCCTCGGCGACGACGCGCGCCGTCGGCTCGAGGCGGCTTGCCAGCGCGGCCACAGCACGCTCTTCGGCTCGGGCATGAACCCCGGCTTCGCGAACCTGCTCGCGCTGGTGTCGGCCGGGATCTGCGACCGCATCGACAAGATCTCGGTGCTCGAGTCGGTCGACTCGACCGGCTACGCGTCGCCGGAGACCGAGCTGCCGATCGGCTTCGCGCAGCCGATCGGGAACCCCGACCTCCAGGACATGGTGCGCAACGGCACCGCGGTGTTCGAGGACGGCGTGCGGATGATGGCCGACGCGCTCGGCGTCGACCTCGACGACGTCGTCTGCGAGGCCGCGTTCGCCGCGGCGACGCGCGACCTCGACCTCGGCTACATGAGGATCGACGAGGGCTGCGTCGCCGGGATCGAGGCGAGCTGGCAGGGCCGCGTCGGCGGCCGCACCGTGATCGACCTCCAGGTGCGCTGGCGCAAGGGCCAGCACCTCGAGCCCGACTGGCCGCTCGAGCACGGCTATCGGGTGCGGATCGACGGCCAGCCGTGCGTCGAGACGCGCCTCGAGATCCGACCGCCGCCGCACTTCGAGGGCAAGACCTTCGAGGACTTCATGCAGCTCGGCATGATCATGACCGCGCTCCCCGCGGTGAACGCGATCCCCGCCGTCTGCGCCGCGCCGCCGGGCATCCGCACCTACGCCGACCTGCCGCTCGTCACCGGGCGCGGCTTCGTGCGTGCCTTACCGTAGAACGGCCGCGGCGGCCTGGATCATCGCCGTCGCCGCCGCGATGTCGGGCGCGGGTGCGGCGCTCGCGGAGCCGCCGGAGACTCCCGCCAGCGGCGCAATCGACGTGCTGGCGATCGACCCCGAGCCCGACGCGTTCGATCCGCTCGACGGCGTCGAGCCGAGCGGGCGCATTCCGCGCGTCGAGATTCCGGCCGACCTCCCGAACCCCGAGCGCTGGCGCTACATCCCGGAGGGTCGTCTCAAGCCCGGCAACCCGCTCGAGCGCTTCCTGGTCAGCAGCTTCGTCGCGCCGTACTTCTTCCGCGACAGCGACGTCGGCACCGGGGGCGGGCTCGCGTTCACCGACATCGACTTCCGCGAGCAGCGCCGCCGCGAGTTCGCCGGGATCTTCCTCTCCTACACGACCAAGGGTCAGCAGGACTACTCGATGGTCTGGCGGCGCTGGCTGCACCACCGCGAGCTCCCCGGCGGCGGGGTGCTCCAGGAGGAGCGCAGCCGCATCCACGTCTTCGGCGGCTACAGCAAGACCCTGACCCGGCGCTTCTTCGGCTTCGGCGCCGACAGCGACGAGGACGACGAGTCGAGCTACACAGACGAGGTCTTCCACCTCGAGCTCTCGCTCGAGCACGCCTTGCCCGAGCCCGGCGGCGACTGGGTCGCGACCGTCGGCGCCAGCGGCGAGCTGCACCGGCTCGGCGGCGGCGAGGTGAGCGGCGAGCCGGACACGAAGCAGGCCTATCCGCGCGTCTTCGATCGGGCCCGGGACGCCGACCTCGGCTGGCTCGAGGCCGGACTCCGCTGGGACACGCGCGACTCGCAGATCCTTCCCTACACGGGCTGGATGTTGTCCGCACACACCGAGTCCGCGCTGGCGCAGACCGACGGCGACGTAGGCATGCTCTACCGGCTCGAGATCCAGCGCCTGATCGCGCTGCCCGGCCTGCTCCACTCCGGCGGCGATCCCGACGAGGAGCACCCGCCCACCGACTCGCTCGCTCTGCACGCCAGCCTGACCGGCAGCGCCGGCAACCTGCCCTTCTTCGCTCGCCCCTCGCTCGGGGGCGCCTACACCCACCGCGGCTACATCGCCGGCCGCTTCCGCGACGACGCGGCGTGGTACGCGGTGGCCGAGCACCGCTTCTGGGTGCTGCCGCGCGGCTTCCCGATCCCGTTCTCGCGCGCATTGCGCGTCGAGCGGGTGGGGCTCGCGCCGTTCTACGAGATCGGCTCGGTCGCCGGCGACGTCCCGAGGCTCTTCGAGTCGCGCGTTCGCCACAGCTACGGCATCGGGCTGCGCGCGACCCTCGAGCGCCTCGCGCCCTTCCGCGTCGACCTCGGCTTCTCCGAGGAGGGCCTCGAGGTCACCGCGCGCTTCGGACTGAGCTTCTAGCTGCTAGGGCCCCGGCGGACGCGGCGGGCGCGGCGGCCTCGGACCGCGACAGCCCGGCGGGCGCGGGGGGCCCATCCAGGCGACGATGCGGGCCCGAGGATTGACGCCGTCCGCGTCCGCGTGGTACGAGGGGGCGCGATGCGGGCCCGTGCCTGGAGAAACGCGCTCGCGACTGGTGGCGTCTGCGTCGCGCAGGCGGCGGCGGCCCAGCCCGTGGTGATCGAGACCGTCACCGTCGGGAACCCGGGCAACGCCGGGGAGCAGTCGCGACTTCCCTCCGGCGACTCCACCTTCTACGGCGGCGTCGCGTACGCGTACGGCATCGGCCGGTTCGAGGTGACGGCCGGGCAGTACACCGCCTTCCTCAACGCGGTCGCTGCGACCGACACGCACGGGCTCTACCACACGCGGATGGACTACGACGCCGATCCGAGCCGGGAAGGCTGCAACATCGAGCGTCAGGGCTCTCCCGGCAGCTACACGTACAGTGTCGCAGCGGACTGGGCGAGCCGGCCGGTGAACTACGTGTCCTGGGCCGACGCGGCCCGCTTCGCCAACTGGCTGCACAACGGCCAGCCGACCGGCGCGCAGGACCTGACGACCACCGAGGACGGCTCGTACTTCCTGAACGGCATCAGCGAGGGCAACGACACGCTGCTCGAGGACGTGGTCCGCGAGCCGGACGCCACGTGGGTCATCCCGTCCGAGGACGAGTGGTACAAGGGCGCGTACCACAAGAATGACGGCGTGACGGGGAGCTACTGGAGCAACCCGACCGGCGCCGACGGCGGCGTCGGCAACTCGCTCGTCGACCCCGATCCGGGCCACAACGCGACGTGCTCGGACCCCCTCGGCGCCCCCTACTACCGCACCGAGGGCGGGGCCCACGAGAACAGCGCGAGCCCCTACGGCACCTTCGACCAGGGCGGCAACGTGATGGAGTTCACCGAGGCGGTGCCCGAGTCGGACATCCGCCGCATCCGGGGCGGATCGTGGAGCCAGGGCTGCTCACAGGTGTCGTCGTCGCAGGTCGACGACGTCATGCACTCGTCGGACCAGTTCAACGACCTCGGCTTCCGGGTGGCGACCCTCGAGGTCGCGAGCCCGCCCGTCCCCGCGCTGTCCGGCCCAGGCCGTCTGGCGACGCTCTTGGGGATCGCTCTCATCGGCACGATCGCGCTCCGTCCCCGCACGCGCTGATTCGAGCACCTCCGCCGCGACCGCCCCGGAGCACTCCCAGGCTCGCGAGCGTGCTCGCGCCGCCAAGGGCTCATCAGGTGCGCTACCACCGTCCGGGACTCCGTGGCGACCGAAGCAGCCACCGAAATCGAGCCGGCTCGTTTCGAGAGGGAGAACTCCGTGTCTTCAGGGCTCCAGGAGCGGCGCCGGCGGGGAATCGGCGAAGGACTGGTGCTCGTGCTGTTCGTGGGCCTGTCACTCTCCTACGTCGTCCTGCTGCCCTCGTTCGAGGGACCCGACGAGAGCGAGCACGCCCGCTACGTCCGGGCCTGGGCCGAGGGCGCGGAAGTGCATCCGCTGGACCCCGACGACCTGCTGCGCTGGGGCTACCAGGTCCACCATCCTCCTCTCTACTATGCGCTGGCCGGCGGGCTGGCGAGGCTGCTCGGCCTGACCTTCCACGAGTCGCTGGTGATCAACCGGGAGCAGAATCCCCACTTCCCCTTCCTCCGCCACGATCTCGCCGCGCAGTCCTTTCCCTACGACCCCGTGCACCGTAGCCTGCGCTTGCTGCGACTCTTCTCGGTCGGGCTCGGCCTCCTGACCTTCTTCGTCCTCCGCTACGGCTTCGACATGCTGTTTCCCGACGAGCCGGCCACGCGCGCCCTTCTGCTGGCGGGCTCCCTGCTCGCGCCCAACACGCTGCAGATCTTCGGAACCGTGGCCAACGACGCGCTCAACATGTTGTTCTGCGCCACGACGCTCGTCCTGGCCATCGCCATCGTGCGCCAGCCGGCGCCCGGGGCCGGCGTCTTCCTGCTCGCCGGAGCGAGCGCCGCGCTGGCCGCGATCACCAAGCTCACGGGCCTCGCCGCGCTGGCCGTGGCCGGCAGCATCTGGGCTGTCGACGCGGTCGTGAACCGTCGCGTGCACGGCTACCTGCGCGGAATGGCCGCTTTCCTCCCGGTCTTCCTGGTGGTGGCGGGGCCGGTCTTCGCAGCGAACCTGGCCTGGTACGGCGATCTCACCCGCGAAAGCCTGCTCGAGGAGCTCACGCCCGCCTTCCACCTCGAGCCGGGCCGCTCGCTCGGCGAGATCCTGTGGGTCTTGAGCGCTCTGCCCCGGTTGTTCGCCGCAGACCTCGGCTGGCAGTCGGTCCGACTGCCCGGGCTGGGCTGCCTGCTCTTCGTCCCCTGGCTGCTGGCCGTGATCGCGTCGGCTGCGCTCGCCTGGAGATCCGAACGGGGGCGCATCCCCACCGAGCGCCTGATCCCGCTGCTGGCCGTGCTGTGGGGCGTGGTCCTCCTGGGATTGGCGAATCGCGAGTGGACCAATCTGCAGTTCCGGCACGTGTGGTGTCTCTACCCGTTCACGCTGATCGGCGTCGTCCACGTGCTCCAGCTCCTGCCGGAGGGCGTGCGGGAGTGGGGAGGCGGCGCGCTGGCCGTGGGCCTGCTGGGCTTGCTCCTCGTGAACGCCCAGGTCTTCGCCCGCTTCCGGGAGTTCCACGAGCCCCACTACGGCCTCGGGATGAACCGGGACTACTACACCTACCTGTACATGCACGTGAAGGACCCGCTCCGCGCCCATCGCTATCTCGAGTCCGGAAGATGAGCGGATCGATGCTGACGATCCTGATACCGATCCGGGACGACTGGGAGCCGTTGGCTCGGCTCCTGCCGAGAACCGACGAGGTCGTGGCCTCGATGGGCGGGCCGGTGCGGATCGTGATCGTCGACGACGCCAGCGAGAGCCGGCCCCAGGCCGCCGCCGACTGCTCGCACCTGCAGCGAATCGACGTGCTGCGGCTGCGCAGGAACGTGGGCCACCAGCAGGCGATCGCGTTAGGCCTCGCCTGGTGCCGCGCGAACCTGCCCGCGTCTCCGATCCTGGTCATGGACGGCGACGGCGAGGACGCCCCGGCCGACATCCCGCGCCTATGGGCCGCGTTCGAGTCGGCGGGCGCAGACCGGGTCGTCTTCGCGGAGCGCACGCGCCGCTCGGAGAGCCCGCGCTTTCGCTTCTTCTACCTGCTCTACCGCCTGATCCACTGGCTGCTGACCGGCCGGCGCATCCGCTTCGGAAACTTCAGCGTGATCCCGGCCGCGCGCGTGGGACAGCTCGTGCTGGCTCCGGAGCTCTGCGCGCACTACGCGGCTACCGTCGTGAAGTCGCGCATTCCCTACATCCTGGTTCCGACGGCTCGGCAGCCGCGTCTCGGGGGGGTGTCCGCGATGAGCTTCGTGGCGCTCGTGATGCACGGCTTCAACGCGATCTCGGTCTTCGGCGACAGGGTGGTCACTCGGGTGCTGCTGGCGAGCGGTGCGATCATGGCGGCCTGCCTCGCGGGCGCCGGGATCGTGACCGGCGTGCGGCTGCTGACGGACCTGGCGGTGCCCGGCTGGGCCAGCTACGTGCTGGCGCTCCTCGCCGTGATCTTCCTGCAGACGCTGGCGATCTGCTTCGTGACGAGCTTCCTGGTGCTGAACCTGAAGTGGCAGGCCTCTCTGATTCCGGAACGGGACCACGAGCTGTATGTGGAGGGCTTCGAGCCCTATCCGGGCCGCTCGTGATCTCGAGCGGAGGCGGTTCGGCCCGAGCCCGTCCCGGAAGCGAGCTCGAGCTCTTCGAGCGCGCCGTGCGCTGGAAGGCCTGGCTCGGCGAGCTGCTGGCCCCGTACCTGTGCGGCGACGTGCTGGAGGTGGGCGCCGGTATCGGGGGCACCACGCCCTTCCTGCTGAACGAGGCCGCCACGAGCTGGTGCTGCCTCGAGCCCGATCCGCGGCTCGCGGCTCGCATCGCCGCGCGGATCGCCGCGGGCGAGCTGCCGTCCCGCTGCACCAGCCGGACCGGGACGATCGGCGAGCTGCCCCGGGAGCCGGGCTTCGACGCGGTCGCCTACATCGACGTGCTCGAGCACATCGAGGATGACGCCGGCGAGCTCCGCGAGGCCGCCGCGCGCCTCCGGCCCGGCGGGCACCTGATCGTTCTCGCCCCGGCCTGGCCCTGGCTCTACTCGCCCTTCGACGCTGCCGTCGGCCACCGCCGGCGCTACACGCGCGAATCCCTGCGAGCGCTGCGTCCGCCGGGCGCGACCGAGGTGGAGGGCCGTTACGTCGACTCGGCCGGCCTGCTGGCCTCCGTCGGCAACCGCCTGCTGTTGCGCCGCGCCGCGCCGAGCCCGGCGCAGATCCGGCTCTGGGACGAGCGCCTCGTCCCGCTATCGCGCCGGCTCGACGCGCTGCTGGGTCGCCGGCTCGGCAGGTCGGTCCTGCTGGTCTGGCGAGGCTGAAGGGGGAGGACAACCGGCCGATGGAGCGCTTGCCCTCCCGACACTGCAGCACGACCCGCGCCGGCGGCGACGCTCGACGGTGAACGCTCTCGTGCGGGAGCGCGTACGCCGCATCGTGCGGAGCTCCGACCTCCGGATCGCCGCGGGGCTGCTGCTGCTGGTCGCGGCGGTGTACGGGCGCACCACGGGGCACGGCTTCGTCGGGTTCGACGACCCGCTCTACCTGTTCTCGTATCCGGAGGTGCAGCAGGGGGTGAGCCCGCGGACGATCGCGTGGGCGTTCGGCACGACGAAGATCAGCAATTGGCACCCGGTCACCTGGATCGCCCACACGCTCGATTGGCAGCTCTACGGAGGCTGGGCGGGGGGCCACCATCTGACCAGCGTCGTTCTCCACGCAACGAGCACGGTGCTGCTCTTCCTGACTCTCGCGCGCCTGTCCGGGGCGCGCTGGCCGTCCGCATTCGTCGCTGCGGTGTTCGCGGTGCATCCGACGCATGTGGAGTCGGTGGCCTGGATCGCGGAGCTCAAGGACGCGCTTTCGGGATTCTTCTGGATGATCGCACTCTACGCCTACGCCCGCTTCGTCGAGTCGCGCTCGGCCGCGAGCTATGCGGTGCTGCTGTCGGCCCACGCATTCGGGCTGATGTCGAAGCCCATGGGCGTCACGCTGCCGCTGCTGCTGCTGCTGCTCGACGTCTGGCCGCTCGGCCGGCTGCGCGGGTGGGACGCGCGGGCACCCGGTCGCCCGCTGCTCCCCGCGCGCCCCCTGCGCGCGCTCGTGGTCGAGAAGCTTCCGCTTCTCGCGCTCACGGCGGCGTCGGTGTGGATCACGCTTCGCGTCCAGCACCCGCAGGATCTGCGCACCCTCGGCGAGATCCCGCTCGTCGCGCGCGTCGGCAACGCGGCCGTCGGCTACGCGTGGTACGTCGCCAAGACGCTCTGGCCGAGCGACCTCGCCGTGCTCTACCTCCACCCTGTGGAATGGCCGCTGCACGTGGTCGCGATGAGTCTGCTCGCGCTCGCAGCGGTGACGCTCTTCGCGGTGGGGGCGTTCCGCAGGCACCCCTACCTGCTCGTCGGCTGGCTGTGGTTCCTCGGCACGCTCGTTCCGGCGATCGGAATCGTACAGGTGGGCTACCACAGCTTCGCAGATCGCTACACCTATCTCCCGACGATCGGCCTCTCGATCTTCGCGGCCTGGGGCGTGCCGGCGTCGACCCGCCGCTGGCGCCACGCGGCGCGGGCGCTGCCAGCCGTCGCGGCGGCGGCAATCGCCGGGCTCGCGCTGACGGCGCATCAGCAGGTGCGGGTCTGGCGCGATACGGAGACACTCTGGAGGCGGGTCATCGCGGTGGCTCCCGACAACCACGTGGCGCACGAGAACCTGGGCTCGTGGCTCGTGACGGCGGGTCGGGTGCAGGAGGGGCTGGAGCACGCGCGGCGCGCCACTCGCCTTGCGCCGGACGATGCCCATGCGCACTACAACCTCGGGGCGCTGCTCTGGAGAGCCGGCGAGCTGGCCGCCGGCGAGCGTTCCCTGCGCCGCGCGCTCGAGATCGACCCCACACACGTGGAGGCGCGCATCAACCTCGCCATCGTGCTCGACTCCGCCGGGCGGTCGGACGCGGCGCAGGCGGAGCTCGAGGCGGTGCTCGCTGCGGCGCCCGATCACGCGTTCGCGCTCGCGGGCCTGGGCTACGTGCACGAGCGGCGGGGCGACCCCCGGGAGGCGCTCCTCTACTACCGGCGCGCGCTCGCGGCGAGCGCGACGCAGCCGCTCGCGCTCCGGCACGCCGCGCGGATCCTGGCCACGGCGCGCGATCCGGCGCTGCGGGACGCCGAAGAGGCGGTGCGGCTGGCCGTGCGGGCGTGCCCGCCGGACCGCTGCAGCGATGTGCGGGACCTCGAGACACTGGCCTCCGCCTACGCGCTGGCGGGCCGCCGCGGCGAGGCCCTCGCCGTGGCCGAGCGCGCCGCGAGGCTGGCGCGGCGCAACGGTCAGCCCAATCTCGCCGACGCGATCGCGCGGCGTGCCGCGCGTTACGCCAGCGGCGGAGCGTGGGCCGATTGATCGGCTTTCGAGGAGCGGCGGTAGGCTCACGACCCGAAGGCGACAGCGGCGCCCCGAAACGGACACCGAGCGCATCGCTCTCGGCTCGAGTCGTCGATCGCGAATGTCCCAACGTCCCCTAGAGTCCGGACGCGGGCTCTAGATGACGAAGTGCACATCTCGCGTCTCGCCGAGCGCGCGGTCCGACCGCTGGCTCGGCCTCGGCGTCGTCACCGCGTGCACCGCGGGCGTGCTGTGGGCCCAGGTCGGGAGCTGGGACTTCCCGCACTACGACGGCGCCTACTACTACCGCTGGGCGAGCCGCTGGCCCGGCGCCGGAGCACTGCCGAGCGACTGGTCGCCGCTCTACGTGGCGGTGTACGGGACGTTCCTGAAGCTCGTCCCGTCGGGCAGCCCATGGCTCGGGTACGCAGCGCATCGCGCCCTGCTCGTCTACCTCGGCGTCGTGCTGATGTGGAGCGTCGCGCGGCGCCTCTTCCCGCCGGCGACGGCACTCGCGCTGGCCGTGCTGCTGCTCGGCAACGACGCCTATCTCGGGGCGTTCCACGGCGTTCACGCCGCGGCGGTGGTGTACGTGCTCGCCGTGCTGCGCGTCGCGCTGGCGGGCCGGCGCTGGTCGCTCGTGACGGCCCTGCTCGTGCTGGCGGGTGCGGGAGTCCGCCCGGAGTTCCTGCTCGCGGCCGTGCCCGTCGGCGCGGCGACGGCCTGGGCGTGGGCGCGCGGGCGGCTGCCCCAAGCGCGCGGGAAGGGGCTGTGGATCGCCGCGGCGCTCCTGCTCGCGCTCGGAGCGTTCTGGCACTTCGGCACGCGGCCGGGCACCAGCCGCGCCTTCGTCGCGTTCTCGCAGCAGAGTGCATGGGCCTACCACGAGAGCATCGGTGAGACCGGCGTCGCAGGGCACTTCGATCACATGGCGCGCACGCGGCGCCTCTACGGGAAGGCCCGCTCCATCGCCGAAGCCGCGCGCACCAACCCCGCCGAGTTCTCGAGGCATCTGGTGCGCAACCTGTCCCGCCTCCCGAGTGTGCTCTTCTGGGAGGCGGCGCCTGGACGGACTCCGGGGCTCGGCCTGGGTCTCCTGTGCGTGGCGGCTGCCGTGGCTCTGGCGGGCGGCCGCCGGGGGACTCCGGGCTGGCCCTTCTGGGGAGTGGCCGCGAGCTTCGCGGGCAGCGTCGTCGCTGCGTCACTGGTCTTCCAGCCCCACGTCCGGACGCAGCTGCCGGCTTCGCCGGCGATCCTGCTGGGCGGCGCCTGGATCGCGGCCGGTCTGCGGCGGCGGATCCCGTCGCTCGAGGCGCGTGGAGCGGCGCTGCGCCGCCGGGTCGGTGCGGCCGGCGTCGGCCTGTCGATCGCGGGCGTCGCGGCCGCGCAGGCGACCGAGCCCTCCGCGGGCCGCCCGGTCGTCGAGATCGCGGAGACCCTGCAGCGCGACTTCTCGACGCTGCGCCCGAGACGGATCCACGCGTTCGGCGGGATCACCTACAGCATCTACCTGGACGCGCGGTTCGGGAGCCGTTGGCCCGTCGTCGGCCCCGATCCTGCGTGGCGCGGTCCGATCGACGCGTTCCTCGCGAGCCGCGGCGTCCGCATCGTGATCGTGAGCGACCTGCTGCGCGAGTTCTACGCGCGTCGGCCGGCGCTCGGCAAGGCCGGGCTCGAGGCCGAGCTCGAAGAGGCCGGCTTCCGCCGCGTCCGCGTCGTGCACGGGCGGATCGGCGACGAGGTGCTCTACGTCGCGGAGGGCCGGTGACGCCGCCCCGCAGCGTGGCAGCGCCGCGCGCCTCCTGCGCCCGTTCAGATCCCGTACGCGACGCCCGTCAGCTCCTCCGACAGCTCCCACAGTCTTCGCGCTACGGCGGGGTTGCGCGAGTACGGGCTCGACCGGGCGGGGCCCGGCGGGCCCAGGCAGCCGAACGCGCGCTGCGGGCCGAAGTAGTCGCCGCCGCCGACGGCCGGTGCGGTCGCGGCATAGAGCGTCGGCAGCGCGCCGTCGGCCGGCTCCTGCGAGAACACGCGCACGAGCGAGCGCATCGAGCCGGAGTGGCGCTGCAGCTCGGTGCGCGTCGAGCCGGGGTGTGCGGCGACCGACACGACGCCGTGTCCGGCGGCGTCGAGCCGGCGCGCCAGCTCGCGCGCGAAGAGCAGGTTCGCGACCTTGCTCTGGCCGTAGGCGAGCGTCGCGTTGTAGCGCCCGGCCCAGTTCGGGTCGTCGAAGTCGATGCGGCCCCAGAAGTGCGCGAGGCTCGACACCGTCACGACCCGCGCGCCCGGCGTCGCGCACAGCCGCTCGAGCAGGCGCCCGGTGAGCGCGAAGTGGCCGAGGTGGTTCGTGCCGAACTGGAGCTCGAAGCCGTCGGCGGTGCGGCCGAGCGGCGGCATCATCACGCCGGCGTTGTTGACGAGCAGGTCGAGGCGCGGCTCGCGCGTGCACAGCTCCTTCGCGAAGGCCTCGATCGACGCCAGCGACCCGAGGTCGAGCGGCGCGAAGACCGCGTCGGCGTCGGGCACGCGATCGCGCAGGCGATCGACGGCCGCCTGCCCGCGCTCGGCGCTGCGACAGCCCAGCACGACGCGCGCGCCCTTCGTCGCGAGCACGCGCGCCGTCTCGAAGCCGATGCCGCTGTTCGCGCCGGTGACGACGGCCGTGCGGCCCCGGCACTCCGGAACGTCGTGCTCGTCCCAGCCCATTGCGTGCTCCACTACTCCTCGGGCGGCACCGCGAAGCGCTCGACGTAGGCGGCGTAGCGCTCGGCGATGCCGTCGGCCGTCAGCCCGAAGTCGGCCGGGTCGTAGACGTGGCGCCCGTGCACGTCCTGCGGCCGGTCGCGCATCCACGCCTCCATGCGCCGCGCGTGCAAGGGCCCCACCTCCTCGCCGAAGTGCGCGTAGAGCTTGCGCACCGCGCCGATCGGGTCGGCCATCAGGTCGGCGTAGTGGAGGTGGCAGCACCAGCTGCGCCCGCCCTGCGTGCGGTCGAACTCGAGGCCGCGGGTCACCGCGAGGTGGAGCTTGCGGTCCCAGTCGGCGCCGACCGCGAGCGGGTCGCTGCGGCGGGCCAGCGGGCGCTGCATCGCGGTGTTGAGGCTCGCGACCGACGGCACGACCTTGCGCGGGTCGCGGTGGGTCCAGACGATGCGCGCGTCGGGATAGGCCTCGAGCAGCGCGTCGAGGCACCACAGGTGCTGTGGCGTCTTCAGCGACCACGTCGGCGTCGGGATGCGCGACTGCAGCACCTGGAGCGCGAGCCGGTGCATCGTGAACGCGCCGCGCATGTCGGCGCGCTCGAGCCAGCGGCCGTAGCTCGGCACGAAGGCCTGCGTCTCGACGAGCATCGAGCGCAGGTCGTAGAAGAAGAGCGTCACGCACTCGGTCGCGAGGGTCGCGCCCATCGGGTGCATCGCGCGGATCGCGGGGTTCAGCGCCTCGAGCTGCGCGACCTGGCGCGCGGCGCGCGCGATGCGCGGGTCCTCGGCGGCGGTCGCGAGGTCGGGCGGCGGCACCGGATCGGCCGCCTCCCAGTGGAGCAGCGGGCGCACGTTCGGGTCGAGCCCGAGCAGCAGCGACAGCAGCGTCGTGCCGGTGCGCGGCAGGCCGACGACGACCCACGGCCGCTCGATCGGCTCGTCGCGCACCTCGGGGTGCTCGGCGGCCCAGCGGATCAGCCGCAGCCGCGTCTCGAGCGCGCTGGTGATCAGTCCGCGCAGCGCGAGACGCCCGGTGGTCGAGAGGTTCGCCTCGTGCTCGAGCGAGAGGCACAGCACGTCGAGCGCCTCGCGCCAGCCGGGCCCGCCGAAGTCGTCGAGGCCGGCGCGGCGGCTCGCGGCGCGCGCGAGCACCTCGGGGTCGAGCGACGGCAGGTCGAAGCCGAACGCGCGCGGCAGCGCGCCGGCGGCGTTCAGCGCGCGCAGCGCGCGCGAGTGGAGATGCGCGTCGCGCCAGGTGTAGGTACGGCTCACGGCCGCACGACGACCGCGGTGCGACCGTGGCTGCGGCGCTGCGCGTGGTCCTCCAGCGCCGCCGGCGCGTCGGCGAGCGACACACGGCGCGTCACGAGCGGGCGGATCCGTTTCTCGGCCCACAGGCGCAGCAGGTCGGCGTGCACCGCGTCGCCGACCTCGCGCGGGAAGGGGTTCAGCCCGGCGCGCCGGAGCGGCGGCGGAACCTGGCTCATCCACCCGAGCATCACGCCGACGATCTCGAAGTTCGCCGTCGAGATCGGGCGCAGCGGCACCCCGGTCTGGCCGTTCTCGGGATCGTCGGCGAAGCCGGCGGCGAGGTAGCGGCCCTCGCGCGCGATGCAGTCCCACGACTTGCGCGTGAACGGCCCGGCGACCAGGTCGCAGACGACGTCGGCGCCGCGGCCGCCGGTCTCCTCGAGCACGCGCTCGGTGAAGTCCTCGGCGCGGTGGTCGATCGCGACGTCGGCGCCGAGCTCGCGGCACAGGCGCGCCTTGTCGGGACCGCCGGCGGTCGCGATCACGCGCGCGCCGCGCGCCGCGCCGAGCTGGATCGCCGCCATGCCGAGCCCGCTCGCGCCGGCGTGCACGAGCAGCGTCTCGCCGGCGGCGAGCCGCGCGCGCCGGTAGAGGCCGAGGTGCATCGTCTGGTACGGGATCAGGAAGGTCGTGGCCTCGGCGGCGTCGGCGCCGGGCGGCGGGT
>CAZQYK010000561.1:0-6115 GCA_964597285.1 uncultured Spirochaetales bacterium | reverse complement strand
CCCTTGCCGCCAACCACCGAGGCGATCTCGCGGACCAGGTCGCCGGCGCGGAAGCGCTTCACCAGATCGGGCGTGACCCCCAGCGCGAGTGTCACCCGCTCCCCCTGCACGGCCGCCAGCAGCACGATGCCGCTGCCGAGCTTGCCGCGCAGGTCGTCGACCATGCCGCGCAGCTCCACGCCCGAGACGCCGTCGACGCGCGCGCACAGGAGCACCGTGCCGCCGACCTCGCGGGCCTCCGACCTCAGGTCGGCCGACGCGGCCCCGCGCTGCGCCGCGCGCAGCTTCTCGAGCTGCTGATCGGCCGCGCGGCGCTCCTCGAGCAGCTTCTCGACGCGCGCCGGCAGCTCGGCCGCCGGCGCCTTCAGCAGCTCGCCGAGGCGCCCGAGCAGGCGCTCCTGCGCGCGCAGGTGCTCGAGCGCGCCGAGGCCGGTGAGCGCCTCGATGCGTCGCACGCCCGACGCGATGCCGGTCTCGCCGACGATCTTCAGCAGGCCGATGTCGCCGGTCGCGCGCGCGTGCGTTCCGCCGCAGAGCTCGGTCGAGAAGTCACCGAAGGAGATCACGCGCACGCGGTCGCCGTACTTCTCCTCGAAGATCGCGATCGCGCCGGCCTCGATCGCCTCGGCGTAGCTGGTCTCGCGCACCTCGGCCGGCGCGTTGAGCTCGATCCAGCGGTTCGCGAGATCCTCGATGCGCTCGATCTCGTCGGCCGCGAGCGGCGCGTCGTGCGTGAAGTCGAAGCGCAGGCGGTCGGGCGCGACCAGCGAGCCCTTCTGCATCGCCTGCGGGCCGAGCACGCGGCGCAGCGCCGCGTGCAGCAGGTGCGTGCCCGAGTGGTTGCGCACCGTCGCGGCGCGCGCGTCGGCGTCGACGCGCAGCCGAGCCGTCTCGTCGACGCGCACCCGGCCCTCCGTCACGCGCCCGCGGTGCACGACGAGCTCGCCGAGCGGGCGCTGCGTGTCCTCGATCGCGACGCGGCCGCCGTCGGTCTCGACCTCGCCGCGGTCGCCGACCTGGCCTCCGCTCTCGGCGTAGAAGGGCGTCTCGTCGACGACGATCTCGACCTCCTCGCCCTCGGTGGCCTCCGACGCGGGCTCGCCGCCGACGAGCAGCGCGCGCAGCGGCGAGCGCGTCTCGAGCGTCTCATAGCCGACGAAGCGGGTCTTGTGGTCGGCCGCCAGCGGGGCGTACACCGCGTCGACGCGGGTCTGGCCGCTGCCCTTCCACGCCGCGCGCGCGCGCGCGCGCTGCTCGCCCATCGCCGCGTCGAAGCCGCCCTGGTCGAGCGCGAAGCCGCGCCCGCGCAGGATGTCCTCGGTGAGGTCGACCGGGAAGCCGAAGGTGTCGTAGAGCTTGAAGACGACCGCGCCCGGCAGCGTGCGATCGCCGCGCTGGTCGAGCGCGGAGATCTCGTCCTCGAGCAGCCGCAGTCCGTGCGTCAACGTCTCGAGGAAGCGCTCCTCTTCGCGGCGGATGCGGTCGGTCACGAACGCGCGACGCTCGGCGAGCTCGGGATAGGCCGGCGACATCTCGTCGATCACCGCGTCGGCCACCTGGAAGAGGAAGGGCCGCTCGACGCCGAGCAGGACCCCGTGGCGCGCCGCGCGGCGCAGGATGCGCCGCAGCACATAGCCGCGGCCCTCGTTGGCCGGCAGCACGCCGCCGCCGATCAGGAAGGCGAGCGCGCGCGCGTGGTCGGCGACGACGTGCAGCGACACGTCGCGCTCCGGGTCGTCGCCGCGCGCGACGCCGGAGATCTCCTGCGCGCGCGCGAGGATGCCGGCGAAGAGATCGGTGTCGTAGTTGCTCGGAACGCCCTGGATCACCGCGGCGAGCCGCTCGAGCCCGGCGCCGGTGTCGATCGACGGGCGGGGCAGCGGCTGCATCGCGCCCGACGCGCTGCGGTCGAACTGCATGAACACGAGGTTCCAGATCTCGAGCCAGCGCCCGCAGTCGCAGGACGGGTCGCAGACGGCGCTCGTGCACGCGGGATCGACGCCGAAGTCGACGTGGATCTCGGAGCAGGGACCGCACGGCCCCGTCTCGCCCATCGACCAGAAGTTCTCGTCCTCGCCGAGGCGCATCACCTTGTGCGCCGGCAGGCCCACCGCCTCGCGCCACAGGTCGTGGGCCTCGTCGTCCTCGCGGAAGACCGTCGCGACCAGGCGCTCCGGGTCGATGCCGAAGTCGCCGGTCACGAGCTCCCAGGCGTACTCGATCGCCTCGCGCTTGAAGTAGTCGCCGAAGGAGAAGTTGCCGAGCATCTCGAAGAAGGTGTGGTGGCGCGGCGTGCGGCCGACGTTCTCGAGGTCGTTGTGCTTGCCGGAGACGCGCATGCACTTCTGCGAGGTCGCGGCGGTCTTGTAGTCGCGCGACTCCTCGCCGAGGAAGGTGCGCTTGAACTGCACCATCCCGGCGTTCGTGAAGAGCAACGTCGGGTCGCTCTCGGGCACGAGCGAGGAGCTCGCGACGCGCCGGTGCCCGCGCCGCTCGAAGAAGCGCAGGAAGAGCTCGCGGATCTCTCGGGCGGCGAGCGCCATGGGGCCTCCGGAAGGGAGGCGAAAGAATAGCGGAGCGCCTGCTCCGAGCCGGGATCCGGGCCGGCCTAGAAGCGCTGGATGAAGTCGTCCTCTTCCTTCTTCTTCGCGGACTTCTCGTCTTCGGGCGGCGCCAGGTCGTCCTCGTTGCGCGGCGGCGGGGCGCCGTCCTCGAAGTCGTCCCAGGTGCCGTCCGAGGTCGACTCGATGCCGCGGAAGCGCAGCGCGAAGTCGTCGGGGTTCGAGACGTGGTTCAGGGCTTCCTCGTAGGTGATGAGGCCCTCCTTGACGTTCGACATCAGGCTCTGGTCGAAGGTCTGCATGCCGTAGGTCGTGTAGCCCTTCGCGATCGCGTCGTGGATCTCCTTCGTGCGGTCCTTGTCGGAGATGCACTCGCGCACGCGCGCGGTCGACACGAGCACCTCGAGCGCGGGCACGCGCCCCTTGCCGTCGGCGCGCGGCACGAGGCGCTGCGAGATCACCGCCTTCAGGATGCTCGAGAGCTGGATCCGCACCTGCTTCTGCTGGTAGGGCGGGAACACCGAGATGATGCGGTTGATCGTCTCGGTGGCGTCGAGGGTGTGCAGCGTGCTCATCACGAGGTGGCCGGTCTCGGCGGCGGTGAGCGCGGTCTCGATCGTCTCGAAGTCGCGCATCTCGCCGACGAGGATCACGTCGGGGTCCTGGCGGAGCGCCGCGCGCAGCGCGTTGGCGAAGCTCTGCGTGTCGACGCCGATCTCGCGCTGGTTGACGATCGAGCGCCGATCGCGGATCAGGAACTCGATCGGGTCCTCGATCGTCATGATGTGGCAGGTGCGGTTGGTGTTGATGTAGTCGATCATCGCGGCGAGCGTCGTCGACTTGCCCGAGCCGGTCGTGCCGGTGACGAGCACGAGGCCGCGCTGCTCCATCGCGATCGACTCGATCACCTTCGGCAGGTGCAGCTGCTCGATCGACTTGACGCCGAAGGGGATCACGCGGAACACGATGCCGACGGTGCCCCGCTGCTGGAACACGTTGACGCGGAAGCGGCCGAGACCCGGGATGCCGTACGCGAGGTCGACCTCGCGCGTGTCGTCGAAGCGCTGCTTCTGGACCGGGTTCATGATGCCGAGGGCCATCTGCTGCACCGTGTCCGGCGCGAGGCGCTCGCCGCCCTTGAGCGGCACCAGCGAGCCGTCGACGCGGAACATCGCCGGCAGGCCGGGCTTCAGATGGATGTCGGAGGCCCCGCCCTTGAGGGCGATCTTCAGGATCTCGTTCAGCTCCACGCCAGCGCCCCCCAGGGTCGGCCGCAGTCGCGGCAACCGCTCTGGTTTCGACCAGTTGCGACCGCCGCTTGAGGCGCGCCCGCCGGTGCCTGAGAGCGCCTCCGCGCGACGCCCGGGGGAAATCAACTCATTAGAGTGGCAAATGATTTACCTTCGGAACGGTAATAGGATTCCTCTCCAGGACGCGGCCGCAACGCGATCGGGATCGTTTTGCATCCGTAAGCCTCAGTACCCACTCAGTTTCTTCGGATGACCCGCGGGCTCCCACACAGGTACGCCCCTTGCAGTCGCACGCGACGAAATCGCGCCAGCGGCTGCTGCCCCCGCCGACCTGGAGGGCGGAGCCCGGCCCAAGACTGGAACCGGACGCACCCGATGAGCTCCCGCTCCGCCCGCGGATCTGCCCTGCTGCCGTCGCTCGCCGCCTGCGCCCTCGCCCTCGGGTGGGCCACCGCCTCGGCCGCGACGTCGACGCCGAACGCCGTGTACACGCTCGACGCCCCGGTCGCGTTCTCGATCCTCGGCGCCTCGGGCACCGTCGACGCGTACGACCCCGGCACCGAGGGCGTCCTCGGGCCGCTCTACGCGAGCGACACGATCTGCCTCGACGGCGGCTGCGGCGACCCGAACGACTTCTCCAACCAGGACTGGATCCTGGTGCGGGTCACCGTCACGTCGGGATCGATCGACGAGGTCGGGCTCGGCGCGCTCTTCGAGGCCTCGAACGGCCTCGGCTACTTCACGAGCCTCGGCGGGGCGGCGCCCACCGGGGGCGACAGCACGACGAACCCGAACACGCCGGAGTGGAGCTTCGCGTCGCTGACCGGCTCGAGCGCGCCGCTCTTCGTCGTCTTCGACGCGGGCGATCTCCCGACCCCCGGCGGGCCGTTCGGACTGGGCGCGACGAACTTCGACCTGCGCGTCGGCGGCTCGTCCGACCAGGTGCAAGGTCACGTCACGACGCTGATTCCCGAGCCTTCCACCGGCCTGCTGCTCGGCTTCTCCCTGCTGGGCCTGGGTCACCTCCGCCGCCGCGCCTGACCCGCGGCCGCGACATCGCCGTAGCTTCACCCGCTGAGAGGAATCACCCATGCGCACTCGACACTCGACCCTCGCCGCTCTGGCCCTCTTCGTTGCAGCTCCGGCCGCGGCGACGATCGTGGCGCAGGGCAGCGGTCCCTTCGCCGACGACAACGGCTTCTTCCAGGGCACGAAGAGCTTCGTCGTCTACACCTCCGACGACGGGGCGAATCCGGCGCCCGGGCCGGCGGGCTCGCTCACCTACGTCTACACGATCAGCAACGACCCCGGCTCGTTCGTCGGACTGATCGGCTTCAACCTCGAGGTCGCAGAGGGCAGCGTCGCGGCCGGCGACTTCGGCTGGATCGACTCGGCGGCCAACCCGACGCCGATCGCCGCGACGCTCGATCCGACCTCGGCCGCGCCGGGCTTCGACACCGTGCGCTTCGACTGGGCGGCCGCGGATCAGATCGCCCCCGGCACGGTCGGCGACCAGCTCTACGTCATCTCGACTTTCTCGCCCGGAACCGTCACCGACAACATCTTCAGCGTCGAGGGCGACTTCGCGTCGGCCGAGACGAGCTTCTGCGTCGGCCCGCTGACGCCGCCCGAGATCACTGGCGAGCCGCTGCCGTGCACGATCGGCTTCTGGAAGAACCGCGCCGACGGCAAGAACGGCACGCTGCAGTGGTTCCCGGACGGCGACTTCGCCGCGGTCGTCGCCGCCGCGGTGACGCTGTCGAGCGGGCTGTTCACCGGCGCCGACCCGAACGCCGACTGCGGCGTCGCGGGCTTCGACGACCTGCTCTGCGCGCTCGGCAGCAAGGGCAAGCGCACGATCGAGGAGCGCGGCCGGCAGCAGCTCGCGGCGACCTTCCTGAACCTCGCCGCCGGCGACCTGTACCCCGACAACACGAAGTGCAAGCTCTTCGAGGGCAACCAGGTCACGAGCAACGCGTGCGGCGACGCGCTCGGCGTCGGCGAGGCGGTGAACCAGGCCCGCATCGACATCGACGGCGACGAGGCGGGGCAGCACGAGGCCCACGAGTGCTCCGACGACCTCAACAACGGCATCGGAGTCGCCCAGTAGGCCGGCGGGTCGCGCTGCTGCTCGTCGCGGCGCTCGGCGTCGCCGCAGGCGTCGTCTTGGCGCGCTGGAACGCGGCGGGGCCGCCGCGTGCGGTGCCCACCGCGCCGGGCTCGGCGCCGCCCGAGGTGCCTGCGCCGCCGCTTCCGGCCGCGCCGTCGGCGCCCGCCGGTCGCGAGCCCGGGCGGCCGGCGCCC
>CAZQYK010000560.1:0-4011 GCA_964597285.1 uncultured Spirochaetales bacterium | reverse complement strand
CGGCGCGTTCCCCCCTGGGGAGTACAGCAGGTCGCAAGCGCGCACGAGGATCGGCAGGCGGAACCACTGCCAGAAGAGGCGCTGCGGCAGCCAGCCGTCCAGGAGCGGCTGATGGCTCTTCTCGAGCCAGAGCGCGTCGGGGATGCGCTCGAGCGTCGCACGCGAGCCCCAGACGACCACGCGCGCGAAGCCGAACGCGCCGGGCTGGGCGCAGGCGAGCACGCTGGTCAGGTGGGTCGCAGCTCCGCCGGTCCGCAGATTCGACGCGTCGATGCCGAGGATCACGGGACGCGATCCATACCGGAAGCGGCTGGGAGGCGCGAGAGCGCGCGCACCGCGCCCGGCGAGCGTGTACCCTCGCGAGCCGCCGCGTTTCCGGCTCGTGAGGGGCTTCGATGAACTCCACCGTCACCCGCCACGCCGGAAGGCCCTTCGAGGGCGGCGGTCGGTGTCTCGACGTGGGGTCTCGCTCTCGGTGAAGAGCGTCGCGAAGCTCGATGCCCTCGCACTGGCCGCCGGCTCCACGATCGCCGCGCTCGCGCTGATCGCCTTCGCCGGCAGCGCTCGCGACGACTTCGCCGAGCTCGCGTTGGGGCGCGAGACCCGCTCGCTGTACGCCGAAATGGACGGCGTGCCGATCCACTGCAAGGCCGTGCCCGATGCCCGCGCCTGCGTCGACGGCCATGCGACGCGCGGCGGAAGAGCGGTGCTCTGGCTCGGCAACTCCCAGCTCCACGGGGTCAACCAGCTGAAGCCCGGCGACGAGACCGCGCCCGCGACCCTGCACCGGGTCGAGCGGGCACGCGGCCGGGACGTCCTGGCCTTCAGCCAGCCGAACGCGAGCCCCCAGGAGCACCTGGTCCTGTTCCTCTACCTCGCGGAGCGGCTCCCGCTGGAGGCGGTGATCCTGGCGCTCGTCTTCGACGACTTCCGCGAAGACGGTCTGCGCCAGGACGTGGTGGACGCCCTCGCCGACCCAGAGGTGGTGCGTGCGCTCGAGCGGTACCCGATCGGGCGGACTCTGCTCGCCAACCACGCCCAGCGGACGGGCGGCAGCCTCGCCGCTCTCGAGGGAACCGTCCAGCATCGCGTCGAGGCCACCGCCAGCGACTGGCTGGAAGCACACTCGACGCTCTGGAAGCTGCGACCGCAGGCGCGCGGGGCACTCTTCTCGACGCTCTACCGCCTTCGCAACAGCGTCTTCGGCATTACGGCCCAATCCAAGCGCCACATGATCCCCGGGCGGCTGATCGCGAATCTCGGGGCCGCGCGGGTGATGCTCGAGGAGGCGCGCAGGCGCGAGATCGAGGCGATCGTCTACGTGGCTCCCCTGCGCGGAGACGTCGCCACTCCCTACGTCGAGGCCGAGTACAGCGAGTTCAAGGAGACCCTCTCCAGGCTCGCGCGTGACACGGGAGCCTCGTTCGCAAACCTCGAAGCGCTCGTTTCGGCCGAGCACTGGGGAAGCCAGGACGCGATTCGCCTCGACGGTGGGGGCGAGCTCGACTTCATGCACTTCCAGGCCGCCGGCCACGCGCAGCTCGCGGCTGCGATCGGCGAGCTGCTGCGAGATCCCCGGGGCGCGCGGCGGTGATCTTCAACTCGGTCACATTCCTGCTCTTCCTCGTCTGCGTGGTCGGCCTCTACTGGCTGCTGCCGCGCGGACCGCGGCTGTGGATGCTCTTCCTGACGAGCCTGACCTTCTACGGCTTCTGGAGGGTCGAGTTCCTGCCGGTGATCCTGGCGTCGACCGTCGTCGACTACTTCGCGGCGCTGGGCATCCACGGCAGTGCGGACCCGCGACGGCGTCGCCTGTATCTGGGCGCCAGCCTGGTCGCGAACCTCGGGCTGCTCTTCTACTTCAAGTACCTGATCTTCGTAGCGACGAACACGACCGGGCTGCTCCAGTTCCTGGGCTTCGACGTCGCGCCGCCCGCCTTCTCGATCGTCCTCCCGCTGGGCATCTCCTTCTACACGTTCCAGACCATCAGCTACACCGTCGACGTCTACCGAGGCTTCATCCATCCGGAACGCAGTTTCGTCCTGTACGGCTGCTACGTCACCTTCTTCCCGCAGCTCGTCGCAGGACCGATCCTGCGCGCCCGCGAGGTGATTCCGCAGCTCTCCCAGCGTCCCCGGCTGCGGCTGGAAGACCTGACGGCGGGCGTCGCGCGCGTGCTCTCGGGCCTGTTCCTGAAGGTCGTGCTCGCCGACAACCTGGCGCCGCTCGTAGACGCGGGCTTCGCGCTGGAACCGGAGCATCTGTCGGCCATCGACGTCTGGACGCTCGCGTTCCTGTTCGGCTTCCAGATCTACTTCGACTTCAGCGGCTACTCCCACGTGGCGCTCGGCTGCGCGCGTATGATGGGTATCGTCTTTCCCGAGAACTTCGACTTCCCCTACCTGGCCAGCTCGCCGCGCGAGTTCTGGCGACGCTGGCACATCTCGCTCTCGAGCTGGATCCGCGACTACCTCTACCTTCCGCTTTGCGGTGAACGCGTACGCGACAGCTCGACCGGGGGACTCGCGGAGGTGCACGGCGGGCGCCGCCGCAGTCGCGACCGCGCGCTCTTCGAGAGCTGGGCGATCATGGGACTGTGGCACGGTGCGAACTGGACCTTCTTGTTCTGGGGCCTCTACCACGCGGCGCTGGTGTACCTGCACCGCCGGCTCACGCCGCGCCTGGGCTCCCGATTCTCCGAGCGGACGCGAGCGCTCGGCGGCGTCGCGCTGACCCTCCCGCTCGCGATGCTGGGCTGGATCCCGTTCCGCGCCCCCTCGCTCCCGACGGCGCTCGAGCTGCTCGCGAAGACGCTGGACCCGCGCGCCTATGCGTGGCTCGGGATGCGCGAGAACAGCTATCTCGTCGCCGCGCTCGTCCTGCTGAGCGTGATCGCCGCCTCCTTCGCGCGCGAACGGGTTCTGCCTGCCCTCTCGAATCGCCCGGTCCCCTGGCTGGTCGCCCGCAGCGCGGCCTTCGCAGTGATGATCGGGCTGGTGTTCGTGTTCCTGCGCCCGATCAACCAGTTCATCTACTTCCAGTTCTAGGACCCGCGCCCGCCCGGTGGACGACGCCCGCGCCGGCGAGGGCGTAGGCACCGGCAGCCGCGGGCGCGAAGGCGCTCTGGCCGCGGGCGAGCGCGAGCGCTCGCCCGGCCCCGTCGGCGGCGGTGACCCGACCTTCGGTGCAGAGCAGGATCTCCGCGCCGCGCGCGGCCGGCGCGTTCCAGCGCGTGCCCGCGCCGAGGCACAGCACCGACAGCGCGAACTCCGCCGCTGGCGTCGCGTAGCGCGCCTCGACCGGACCCGCGGGCTCGGGCCGCAGCCGCTCGACCGGATCGAAGTGGAAGCCGAGCGTCGCGAGCAGCTCGGGCACGTCGACGTGCTTCGGCGTGAGCCCGCCGCGCAGCACGTTGTCGGACCCCGCCATCAGCTCGACCGCCGTACCGTCGAGGTAGCTGTGCAACTCGCCGGCGGGCAGGTACAGCGCCTCGCCGGGTGCGAGCTCGACGAGGTTCAGGAAGAGCGGCGCGAGGACGCCGGGGTCGCCGGGGTATGCGCGCGCGAGACGCTCGACCCACGCGAGCGCCGCGTCCGACGCCGCGCCGCGCTCCGCCGCCTCCGCGGCGCGCGCGACGAGCGGTGCGCGGCGCGCGGGCGCGAGCGTCATCCAGCGCTCGAAGAACGCGGCGAGGCCGTCCCGGCTGGGCGACTCGCGCAGCGGCTCGAGCAGCGGCTCGAGCGCCGGGATGCCGAGCGCCGCGACCGCGCGCGCGATCTCCGCCGGCGCGCGGAAGCGGTCGAGCGCGCGGAACTGCGTCAGCGCGCAGATCAGCTCGGGCTTCGGGTGCGGATCTCGATAGGAGCGGTCCGGTGCGTCCAGGGGAATGCCGGCCGCGTTCTCGCGCGCGAAGCCCGCGCGCGCCTGCTCCGGGCTCGGGTGCGCCTGGATCGACAGCGGCGCCGCCACCGCGAGCACCTTCAGCAGGAACGGAAGCTCGCCGCCGAAGC
>CAZQYK010000559.1:0-3185 GCA_964597285.1 uncultured Spirochaetales bacterium | reverse complement strand
CGGGAAGTCGACGCTCCTGAACGCGCTCGTGGGCGAGAAGCTCGCGATCGTGACGCCGAAGCCGCAGACGACGCGCAGCCGCATCCTCGGGATCCTGTCGCGCCCCGGCGCGCAGCTGCTCTTCGTCGACACGCCCGGACTTCACACGGGCGAGCGCACGCTGAACGTCGAGCTCAACGCGCAGGCGCACGAGGCAGCGGCCGACTGCGACGTCGCGCTGCTGCTCGTCGAGCTCGGCACGGCGTGGGGCGGCGAGCACGCGGCGCTCGCGGCGGCGGCGGACGCGCGCGGCGCGCCGCTCTTCGCGGTCGGCACGAAGCTCGACCGGTCCGGCGCGCGCGAGGCGCCGTGGCCGCCGCCCGGGGTCGCGCGGGCGCTGCGCGTGTCGGCGCGCACCGGCGAGGGGGTCGAAGCGCTCGTCGCCGCGGTCGTCGACGAGCTGCCGATGTCGCCGCCGTTCTACCCCGACGACGAGCTCAGCGACCGGCCGCTGCGCTTCCTCGCGGCCGAGCTCGTGCGCGAGGCGGCCTTCGGGCTGCTCGAGCAGGAGCTCCCGTACGCGCTCGCGGTCGAGGTCGAGAGCTTCGACGAGTCGGACCCGGAGATCGTGCGGATCCGCGCGAACCTGATCGTCGAGCGCGCGAGCCAGAAGCCGATCGTGCTCGGCCGCGGCGGCGCGCGGATCAAGGAGATCGGCATCCGCGCGCGGCGCGAGATCGAGGCGCTCGTCGAGCGGCGCGTGCACCTCGCGCTGTGGGTCAAGGTCGAGCCGGGCTGGAGCCGCAAGCCGGCGCGCATCCGGTCGCTCGGGTACGTTTAGCCGCCGCGTGAGGGCTCCGGTGGTCCGTTGCTACGAAGTCGGCTCCCGCGACAGGCTCCAGCACGAGCCCGCCGCGTGAGCGCCCCGGAGGTCTGCATCTACGAGGTCGGCCCCCGCGACGGGCTCCAGAACGAGCCCGAGACGGTGCCGACCGACGCGAAGCGCGCGCTGGTGGCGCGCCTGGCCGACGCCGGCCTCGCGCGCATCGAGGTCACCTCCTTCGTGTCGCCGAGGTGGATCCCGCAGCTCGCCGACGCCGACGCGCTCGCGGCGTCGCTGCCCGCGCGCGCCGGAGTGCGCTACAGCGCGCTCGTGCCGAACGAGCGCGGCTACGAGCGCTTCCGCGCCGCGGACTCGCTCGACGTCGCCGCGGTGTTCCTGTCGGCGAGCGAGACCCACAACCGCAGGAACGTGAACTGCAGCGTCGCCGAGCAGCTCGAGCGGATCGCGCCGGGCGCCGAGCGCGCGCGCGGCGACGGACGCGGCGTGCGCGCGTACGTCTCGACCGTCTGCGGCTGCCCGTACGAGGGCGAGGTCGCCATCGGCGCGGTCGCGGCGCTCACCGGCGAGCTGCTCGCGCTCGGCGCGACCGAGATCTCGCTCGGCGACACGATCGGCGTCGGCCACCCGCGCGGCGTCCGCGCGCTGGTCGAGGCGCTCTCCGGCGTCGCCCCGCTCGAGCGGCTCGCGCTGCACCTGCACGACACCTACGGACGCGCGCTCGCGAACGTGCAGGCCGGCTACGAGGCCGGGATCCGCACCTTCGACGCGGCGCTCGGCGGCCTCGGCGGCTGCCCGTACGCGCCGGGCGCGTCGGGCAACGTTGCGACCGAGGACGTGGTCGACCTCTTCGAGCGCAGCGGCGTCGCGACCGGCGTCTCGCTCGAGCGGCTCGTCGACGCGAGCGCGTGGCTCGAGGCGGAGATCCTGAAGCGCCCGCTGCCGGGCCGGGTGTACCGGGCCGTGCGTGGCGCGCGCGAGCGGGCCGGGCAGAAGGAGCAGAGGGGAGAGGCGTGAGGCGGGAGCAGGAGGCGCTCGAGAAGCTCGAACGGATCCGTCGGGGCGGCGACGCGAAGTATCACGAGAAGGCGCGCGCCGACGGCAAGCTCTTCTGCCGCGAGCGGCTGCGGCTGCTGCTCGACGAGGGCTCCTTCGTCGAGGACGCGGCGTTCGCGAACAGCCTCGCCGGCGACCTGCCGGCCGACGGCGTCGTCACCGGCGCCGGCGCGATCGACGGGCGGCCCGTCTGCGTGATGGCGAACGACTCGACCGTCAAGGCCGGCTCGTGGGGCAAGCGCACGGTCGAGAAGATCCTGCGCGTGCAGGAGCGGGCCGAGCGCGCGGGCGTCCCGCTGGTCTACCTCGTCGACTCGGCCGGCGCGCGCATCACCGATCAGATCGAGATGTTCCCGGGCCGCCGCGGCGCCGGGCGCATCTTCCACCACCAGGTGCGGATGTCGGGGCGCGTGCCGCAGGTGTTCCTGCTCTTCGGGCCGTCGGCGGCCGGCGGCGCGTACATCCCGGCCTTCTGCGACCTCGTCGTGATGGTCGAGGGCAACGCGAGCATGTACCTCGGCTCGCCGCGGATGGTCGAGAAGGTGATCGCGCAGGAGACGACGCTCGAGGAGATGGGCGGGGCGCGGATGCACTGCACCGTGTCGGGTTGCGGCGACCTGCTCGTCGCGACCGAGCCCGAGGCGATCGCGGCCGCGCGCGCGTATCTCTCGTATCTGCCGAGCCACTGCGAGCAGGAGCCGCCGCTCGCGCTCGCCGCCGAGCCGGCCGCGAGCTGCGACGACCTCGAGGCGCAGATCCCGGCCGAGGAGAACAAGACCTTCGACATGCGCCGCGTGATCGAGCGCGTGATCGACGCCGACTCCTTCTTCGAGATCAAGCGCCTGTTCGCGAAGGAGCTGATCACCGGCTTCGCGCGCATCGACGGGCGGCCGGTCGGCGTCGTCGCGAACCAGCCGAAGAGCAAGGGCGGCGTGCTCTTCGTCGACTCGGCCGACAAGGCGGCGCGCTTCGTCTGGCTGTGCGACGCGTTCGGGCTGCCGATCCTCTTCCTCGCCGACGTGCCCGGCTTCATGGTCGGGGTGCAGGTCGAGCGCGAGGGCATCATCCGGGCCGGCGCGAAGATGATCCACGCGGTGTCGTCGGCGACGGTGCCGCGCTTCTCGGTGATCGTGCGCAAGGCCTACGGCGCCGGGCTCTACGCGATGAGCGGGCCCGGCTTCGAGCCCGAGGCGACGCTCGCGCTGCCCGGGGCGATGATCGCGGTGCTGGGGCCCGTGGCCGCCGTCAACGCGGTCTACTTCAATAAGCTCCAGGCGCTGCCCGAGGCCGAGCGCGTGGCCGAGGAGCA
>CAZQYK010000558.1:0-9801 GCA_964597285.1 uncultured Spirochaetales bacterium | reverse complement strand
ATCTCCTCGCGCGCCATCTCGCCGGCGACGACGAGGTCGCTGATCGAGAGCCGCTCGCCGACCAGCTCGTGGATCAGCTCGCCGAGGCTGCCGAGCGCGCGGTGCAGCGCTCCGCCGCCGTACTGGTGCTCGATCGGGGCGAGCCCCGACGCGTCGACGAGCACGATCGCGAGCGCGCCCTCCTCCTCGAAGCACTCGGCCGCGCGCGGCAGCTCGACGCCGAGGTTCTTCAGGCGCGCCGGAAGCGCGGGGTCGTCGGCCGACGGCAGGCGTTCGCCCATGCCGTTGCATCGGCACGCGGCTCGCGGGGGTTGAGGGGGCTCAGAGCCTGTGAGGGAATCCGCGGGGCGGACTCCGGAGCTTCGCGAACTTCGAGGCCACTGTTCGACTCCGCTCGGCTACGCCTCGCTGCGCGCTCGCTTCGCTCGCTTGCACTCAGTGCACGCCGCGGCTCGCGACGAGCGTCGCCGGCTCGACGCCGAGGCTGCGCACGACGTGCGTCCACATCTCGTCGTGATCCACGTCGAACACGACGTGCCCCTCGGCGGGCGCGAGCAGCCACGCGCCCTGCGCCAGCTCGCTCTCGAGCTGTCCGGGCCCCCAGCCCGCATAGCCGAGCAGCAGGCGCAGCGCCTCCGGCGGCCGCTCTGCCACGTGGCGCAGCACCTCGAGCGAGCCGGCGAAGTGCAGCCCGGGCGCGACGTGGCGCACGTCCTGCGCGTCGGCGAGGCCCTCGCCCTCGCCGAAGAGCACCCAGCCCGTCTGCGGCTGTACGGGGCCGCCCCAGGAGATCTCGGCGTCGGGATCGCCGCGCCACGGGATCTCGATGCTGCCGCACAGCCGCTGCGCGGTGATCTCGGTGCTCCGGTTCAGCACGACCCCGAAGCTCCCGTCGGCGTCGTGGTGCACGAGCAGGACCACGGTGCGGTGGAAGTTCGGGTCCAGCAGCTGCGGCATCGCGACCAGCAGCGCGGGGGCGATCGACGCGCTCGTCACGCGTCCAGGGTAGCAGGTGAGTCCGCGCGGCGGCGGCGTTACCGTCGGCGCGTGTCGCCCGTCGCCCGCACCGCCGTCGCTGCGTCGTTTCTCGGCGTCGGCATCGTCGCGTCCGAGCAGGTGCGCGCGCTCGCCGCGTGGACGCGCGTCGGCGCCGCGAGCGTCGCACTCGACATGGCCGGCTACGAGATCGCGCTGCTCGGCCTCGTGCTCGCCGTCGCGTGGGTGATGCCCGGCCGGCTCTCGGACACGCTCGGCCTCGGCCGCGGACGCCTGCCGGCGCACGCCGTCGCGGCGCTGACGCTCGGCGCGCTCGGGCTCTCGCACGCAGTCGACGGCGTGATGACGCTGACGCGCAGCCTCGAGGGCAGCGTCGTCGTCAGCGTGTCGCGCGCGATGGAGGCGGCGCGCGGCGGCGCGCTCGTCGTGGTGCTTCTCGGGAGCGTCCTCGCGCCGGCGCTGTGCGAGGAGCTGCTGTGCCGCGGCCTCGTGCAGCGCAGCGTCGCGCGCGCCGTCGGCCCGTTCGCCGCGGTGTGCGCGTCGGCGACGCTCTTCGGGGTGATCCACATGGAGTGGGTGCACGGCCTGATCGCCGCGACGATCGGGCTCTACTTCGGGCTCGCCGCGCAGTGGGCCGACAGCACGCGCCCGGCGATCGTCGCGCACGGGGCGAACAATCTCGCGGCGCTGCTCGGCTCGCAGGGCCTGCTCGTGATCCGCGCGCCGCTGGCCGCGTCGATCGCGCTCGGGCTCGCACTCGCGGTCGGCGGCCTGCTCTGGGCAGCGCGCGCCGCCCGACGGCCCGCCGCCGGATCCGCGCTGCCCCGTGGGGCCACCCCCGACGCATCGCTACAGCGGCCAGCAGAGCCGACCGACACCTAGAGCACCGATCTGCGCGCGAGGGTCTCGATGGGTGCACCGCCCGCGGTGCTGGTGCTCGACGACGGCGAGCTCGAGGACGTCCACCAGCTGCTCCAGGAGCTCGGGGTCGCGTGCGCGCGCGTGCGCGGCGGCGCGATCGTCGACGGCACCCCCGCGCCGAAGGACCTGCTGATCTCGACGCCGCGCCGCATCGGCGCGGTCGAGGACGCGGTGGCCGACGCGGTGTCGCCGCCGATCCGCGTGATGATCGTCAACGAGGACTCGAACGCGCTGCGCACGCGCCTGCGCCGCAGCGGCTTCGACTACCTGGTGCGTCGCCCGGTGCACAGCGAGGCGCTGCGCCTGCTGCTGCTGCACTGCCTGTACAAGGGCGAGGAGCGGCGACGCGAGCCGCGCGTCGCGGTCGGCTTCGAGGTCACGTTCCGCGCCGGCCTGCTGACGCGCCGCGCGACGCTGCTCGACCTGTCGGTGCGCGGCTGCCGGCTCCACGCGCGCACGCGCGTCGAGCCGGGCAAGCGCATCAAGGTGCAGATCCCGGAGGCGCTCGACGCCGGCGACCCGCTGTCGGTCGCGGGCCGCGTCGCGCGCGCCGAGTCGGCGGCGCGGCGCGGGACCGAGGCCTGGGAGCTCGGCGTCGCGTTCGACACCGTCGACGATGCGACGCGCCACGCGCTCGAGATCCTGATCGAGGACCGCTCGCACGGCCCGGCGACGCTGCGCAGCGGCTCGCAGGCCGCGTGGTCGGCGCGCGAGATCGCGCCGCCGCCCGAGGAGATGCCGCCGAAGCACGAGACGCCGCCGCCGCCGCGGGCCCACGCCGTGCGGCCGGCCCCGACCGCCGCCGCGGCCCCGCGCGCGGAGGAGCGGCCCGCCGACGGCGCGGCCGGCGCCGACCGCCGCGCGAACCGCCGCGGCGCGTACGCCCAGACCGTGCCGGCGTTCGGCAATCGCGCGCTGCGCGTGCTCGTCGGCCGCGACCTGTCGGGCGCCGGCATGCGCATCGAGCCGCAGCCCGAGCGCGCGATCGGCGACCGGCTGCACCTGGCGATCTACGGCGAGCCGGGCGAGGAGCCGATGCTCGTCTGGGGCCGCGTCGCCCGCGACGACGGCGACCGCGGCACGGTGGTGCTGTTCGACGAGGTCGGACCCGAGGTCGCGGTGCGGCTCGAGCGGGTCGTCGCCGACCTGCCGGCCGTCGAGTCGCTGCGCGACACCGAGGCCGAGGCGATGGGCACCGTGCTGACCGAGATCGTCGGCGGCGAGCGCGAGGGCGCGTAGACTGCGCAGCGCCGCTCGGCTAGCGTTGCCCGCCCTTCCCGGAGGCGTCCGCCGATGGCGCGCAGCAAGAGCAAGCAGAAGGTCAAGCAGCACCGCAACCGGCAGCGCCACAAGCGCCGCCTGAAGCGGCGCAAGCGGGCCGCCCGCGAGTCGTCCTAGGACCCGCGCCCGACGTCGTCGAAGAGCGCCAGCGACGGCGGCACCACCAGGCACTCCATCAGCTCGCCGAACGCGGCGCGAAAGTGCTCGGCGTTCGCGTGGTCGGCGAGCGCGGCGTCGTCGCGGTAGCGCTCGAGCACGAGGAAGCGGCCCCGCTCGTGCCGCGAGCGCAGCGGCGCGTAGAGCAGGCAGCCCGGCTCGCCGGCGCGCACTGCTCGCGCGAGGTCGGCGAGCACCGTCTCGAGCCGGTCCTCGCAGCCGGCCTTCGCGAGCAGGGTCGTCGTGACGCTGACGGCGCTCGGCTCGTCCATACCCGCGGGGAAGCTAACGCAGCGCCGCGCGCGAGCCCAGCGGCGCGCCGGGCCCGGACGCGGAAAGGCCCGGGGCCGTTGCCGACTCCGGGCCTCCCTGGGAAGGGGATATTTTGCTGTCTGCACGGGATGTGGCGACGGCCCGCGTTCGCGTGTCACGGAAAATTCGATCTTTCTCGCGAACCGCCGCCGGCGTGTGCGATGGCCTCGGCCGGCGCTGCCGGCACCGGCTCCGGCGCGCGGAAGCGCTCGGCCCGCTCGGCGCTGCAGCGGCCCTTCTCGCAGAAGACCTCGCCCAGCACGTCGGCGGCGACCTGCGACGCCGTGCGCCAGTAGAGCGGCTTCTGCACGACCACGGTCGCCACGGCGATGCGCGGCGACTCGGCCGGCGCGACGCCGACGAACCACTCGTAGCGGCCGTCGGGGTTCTTGCCCGAGAGGCTCCCGGTCTTGCCGGCGACCGCGACGTCGCCGAGCAGCGGGTGCCCGTTGCGCCGGCGGAACGCGCGCCGGGCGGTGCCGTTGCGGGTCGTGTCGACGAGCATCGCGCGCAGCTCGGCGGTCAGCGCCGGCGAAAGCACCTCGCGCGGCAGGCTCGGCGCCGGCAGCGCGAGCTCGCGGCCGTCGGGCCCCCAGACCCGCTCGATCCAGCGCGGCGCGACCAGCTCGCCGTTCGCGAGCGTCGCCGCGAGCTGCGCGGCGTGGAGCGGCGTGATCCGCGCCCCGGCCAGCCCGCAGCCGAGCTGCCCGACGTCGAAGCGGTCGACGCCGGGGTCGGCCTCGCCGGGCGCGTGGCCGGGCGCCGGCGCGGCGAGCCAGCCGAAGCGGTCGATCGCGTCGATCAGCGACGAGACGCCGACCGCGTGCACCGCGAGCTGCGCGAAGCACTGATTGTTCGACGTGGCGAGGGCCTTGCGCAGCGTCACCTCGTTGCCGCGCTGCGGCGGGTCGAGGCGCGACTCCGTCAGCCGATACGGGCTGCCGCTGAAGCGGCACGGCAGGCGCGCGGCGTCTGGCGCCCGGTCGAGCGCCGCGGCCGCGGTGATCACCTTGATCAGCGACGCCGCCGGGTAGCTGCGGGTCGGCGGGAAGCGGTTCGGATCGGTCGACGCATAGGCGAGCACGCGGCCGGTCTGCGGGTCCATCACGATCACGTTGCCGAGCTCGACGCGCGAGCGCTCGAGCACGGCGAACACGTCGCGCTCGAGGGCCGCGTCGAGCGTGTACTCGACCGTATACGCGGGCCCGCCCGCCGAGCGATCGGGCACGCGCTCGAAGAGCCGCCCCGGCGCGCTCTCCGGCGGCGCCTCCGCGGCCGCACCGGTCACCGGCAGCTCGAGCGCAGCGCGCGTCATCGGCAGCCGCTCGAGCACGAAGCGCGGCGCGAGCGGCGGGCCGTCGCCCGCGGCGCGCGGCGCCGGCTCCGACGCGGCGGCCGACACCGGCGGCGTCTCGGCCCCGACCGACGCGAACGGGTCCGAGACCCAGCCGAGCGCGACGAAGGCCGCGAACACGGCGCTCCCGAGCGTGGCGCGGCCGCGGCCCGTCATGTGGCCGCGGCGGGCGAGCTGATCGCGCCGCCAGCGCGGCTCGCCGGAGCTTCCCCCGATCATTCCCGATCCTCTTCTTCTGCTGGGTCGCGCGCCGACTCGGGGGGGTGGCGCCGACGGATGACCTACAGAGCCACGACTCCCTGGATCTCTGGAATCTCTTCCCGCAGGCGGGCTTCGATTCCGAGCTTCAGCGTGGCGGTGGAGCTCGGGCAGCCGCTGCACGAGCCGTGCAGGTAGAGCTCCACGATGCCGTCGCGGAAGCCCGCGAACACGATGTCGCCTCCGTCCATGGCGACCGCCGGGCGAACCTCCTCCTCCAGTATTCGGAGGATCCGCCCGACGACTTCACCCTCTCCGCTGCGTTCGGGGGCCGCGTACGCGGGGCCGAGCGCGGAGCCGCCGTCGGCGAGGCAGGCCTTGATCGCGTCGACGATCGCCTGCGCGACGTCGGTCCACTCGACGTCGTCGCGCTTCGTCACGGTGACGAAGTTCGACGCCAGGAACACGCCGGTGACGCCGTCGACCGCGAAGAGCCGCGAGGCCAGCGGCGAAACGTCGACGCCGGGATCCGACTCGAAGTGCGCACCGCCTGCGCCTTCGGCGACGGGGCGGCCGAGCACCCACTTGATGCTGTTGGGGTTCGGCGTGCGCTCGGCGTGCATGCGGAATCCGAGGTCGATCGAGGCGTCCGGCACGTCGTCGAGCTTAAGAGACGCCGGCCCGGGCCCGCAAGGGCGCGCGGCGCTGCGGGGGGCTCGACCGGGCGCGAGGCGCGCTACGCGCGGCGCAGCGGCGCGCCGCGGCGGCCCGCGGGCGGGCGCAGCGGCGGCCGGCGATCGAGCGCGTCGCGCAGGTGGTCGAACACCTCGTGCACGTCGGCGTGGAGCTCGTCCTCGCGCGTGGCGCGCGCGATGCGCGCGAGCGGCGGCGGCCCGCCGAGCGCGTGTGCGAGCGGGCCCTTCGCGCCGAGCAGGCGCTTCGCGTCGAGCGCGCGCCACGCGGTGTCGTCTCCGGACGCCGGAAGCGCGTGCTCGAGGACGGCCTCGACGCGGCGCAGCGCGTCGGAGCCGCTGAGCGCGCGGCGGATCGCCGCCGGCACGAGCAGGTAGCTCTCGATGTGGCGCCGGCCCCAGGTGAAGAAGTGCAGGCCGCCTCCGTCGCCGCCTTCGGGCGGCGGCGCCTGCTCGTCGCCGGCGTCGCGGTCGAGCAAGCACAGGCCGCGCGAGCTGGCGGCGCGCTGGCCGAAGTGCGCGAGCGCGCGCGCGGGGCGGCGGCCGCCGAGGATCACGGCGCCCTCGAAGAGCGCCGCCGCGTGGCGCGGCATCAGCCGGTGGGCCCACGCGCGCAGGATGCTGCGATCGCGCGGCCCCTCGACGTAGAGCACGAACTTCCCGGCCTCGGGGGACGCGCGGTCCGGCCGGCGAGCGGGATCGGATGTCGGCACGGCGGTGGACTCCGGGGCCCCGCTCTCGCGGCGGGACGGGACGCGGTCCGGTCGGCGCGGTCTCGGAGGGGCTCGCGCCAGTGTACCGGCCCAGGCCCGCTTGGCTACGCGGCCCCGGCTTCCGAGCCGCCGCGCGCGCGGAGCAGCCGCGCCAGCACCTCGACGTGTGGCGTCTGCGGGAAGAGGTCGAAGGCCTCGACGCCGGCGAGCGCGTAGCCGCTCGCGACGAGCGCGGCGAGGTCGCGCGCGAGCGTCGCCGGATCGCACGAGAGGTACGCGATCCGCGCCGGACCGAGCGCTGCGATCCGCTCGGCCGCGCCCGGCGCGAGCCCGCTGCGCGGCGGGTCGAGCACCAGCGCGTCGGGCGCCGCCGCATCGGCGGGCGGGGCCTCGAGCCAGCGCTCGGCCCGGGCGTGCACGACCTCGACCGCGTCGCGCCCGGCGCGCGCGAGGTTGTGGCGCAGGTCGGCCGCCGCCGCGGGGTCGGACTCGACCGCGGTCACGCGCTCGAACGCCGCCGCGAGCCGCAGCGTCAGGAAGCCGGCGCCGGCGTGGAGCTCGACGGCGCGCGCGCCGCGCCCGGCCGCGGCGGCCACCGCGTCGAGCAGCGCGCCGTGGAGCTCCGGGTTGGCCTGGAAGAAGACGCCGGCCGAGACGCGCAGCGGTTCGCCGTCCACGCGCCACTCGATCGCGTCGCCGGCGGCGCCGACCGGGTGGCGGCGGCGGCCGCGCGCGCCAGCGGCGATCTCCCACTCGCCGTCGGCTGCCGGCGCCGCGTCGGCGAGCGCCGCGAGCTCGGCCTCGAGCGAGGGCAGGAGCACCGGGCACCGGCGCACGGCGCACAGCGCGTGGCTGCGCCGGCGGCGGTAGCCGACCTCGCCGCCGGCGACCGCGACGCGCGCCCGCGCGCGGTAGGCGTAGGCCGAGGGCGACGGACGCAGCGCGACCGGCGCCGGCGGCTCGAGGTGCCCGACACGGCGCAGCGCATCCTCGACGATCGCCCGCTTCGCCTCGCACTGCGCCGCGTAGTCGACGTGCTGCCACGCGCAGCCGCCGCAGACGCCGAACGCCGGGCAGCGCGGCGCGACGCGCGACGCACCCGGCTCGATCACGCGCACGACCTCGCCGCGCGCGTGGCGCCGGTGCACCGCGTCGATCCGCGCCTCGACGCGGTCGCCCGGAGCCGCGAGCGCGACGAACACGACGCGCCCGTCCGGCGCGCGGCCGACGCCGTCGCCGCCGGCGGCGAGCGCGTCGACGCGCAGCTCGACGACGTCGCCCACCGCGAGCCCGGAGCGCTCGGATGCGTGCATCGCGCGCGAGGGTATCGGCGGCGCGGCCCGGCGCCCGCGCGGCCGGCCGGGCAGCCGGATCGGTATCCTGGGCCGGTGCCGAGACCTCTGCTCCTCGTCGCGGTCGCGGCGGCCCTCGCGACGCCGGCCTGCGCGGCGGAGCCCGCACCGCTGCGCGTCTTCGCCGCCGCGAGCTTGACCGAGGTCGTCGAGGCGCTCGCGCGCGGATTCGAGGGGGCGCGCGTCGAGCCGAGCTACGGCGGCTCGAGCGCACTCGCGCGGCAGATCCGCGACGGCGCGCCCGCCGACGTGTTCCTCTCGGCGAGCCCGGACTGGGTCGACTTCCTGCGCGACGCCGGCGCGCTCGCCGGCGAGCCGGTGGTCTTCGCGCGCAACCGCCTCGTCTGCATCGCCGCGCGCGGCAGTGCGCTCGCCGCGCGCGACGCACGCGGGCTGCTCGGTGCGCTCGGGCCCGGCGGCGCCGTCGCGATCGCCGACGAGGGCGTGCCCGCCGGCGAGTACGCGCGCGCCGCGCTGCGGCGCCTCGGCCTGCTCGACGCGTTCGCCCCGCGCCTGGTCGGGCAGCGCGACGTCCGCGCGGTGCTGCACGCGGTCGAGCGCGGAGAGCTCGACGCGGGCTTCGTCTACGCGACCGACGCCGCACGGGCCGAGGTCGAGGGGCTGTTCGCGCTCGACCCGGCGCTCCACCCGCCGATCGCGTACCAGGCGGCGCTCGTACGCGACGCGCGCAGCCCCGGGCCGGCGCGCCGCTTCGTCGAACACCTCCGCGGCCCGGCAGCGCGCGCGCGGCTCGCCGACGCGGGCTTCGCGCTGCCCTGACGATGGGCGAGGCCGAGCGCGAGATCGTCTGGCTCTCGGTGCGGGTCGCCGCGCTCGCGGTCGCGCTGAGCCTCGTGCCGGGCATCCTCGTCGGCTGGCTGCTCGCGCGCTGGGAGCACGCGCTGCGCCCGCTCGTGCAGGGCGTCGTGATGCTTCCGCTGGTCCTGCCGCCGGTCGTCACCGGCTACCTGCTGCTCCTCGCGCTCGGCCGCAGCCGCCCGCTCGGCCAGGCGTGGCACGCGCTCACCGGCGGCCACGTCGCGTACACCACCGCGGCCTGCGTGATCGCGGCCGCGGTCGTCGGCTTCCCGCTGCTCGTCGAGGCGATCCGGCTCGCGATGCTCGGCGTCGACCGCCGCCTCGAGCTCGTGTCGCGCAGCCTCGGACGCGGCCCCCTCGACACTTTCGTGCGCGTCACGCTGCCGCTCGCGCTGCCGGGCGTCACGGCGGGCGCGGTGCTGTCGTTCGCGCGCGCGCTCGGCGAGTTCGGCGCGACGATCGTGATCGCCGGCAACGTCGCCGGCGAGACCCGCACGATCCCGGTCGCGGTCTACACGCTGCTGAACGTCCGCGACGGCGAGGCGGCGGCGCTGCGGCTCGTCGCGGTGAGCGTCGCGCTCTCGCTCGCGGCGTTGCTCGGGTCATTCTGGCTGTCGGCGCGGCAGCGGCGCGAGCGATGATCGAGCTGCAGCTGCGCCACCGCTTCCGCGGCTTCGCGCTCGACGTAGATCTCTCGTCGGACGGTCCCGTGCTCGGCGTCTTCGGCGCGTCGGGGAGCGGAAAGACGACGCTCGTGCACGCGGTCGCCGGCCTGCTGCGGCCCGACGCGGCGCGCGTCGCCGTGCGCGGCCGCGAGGTCTGCGCGCGCCCGGGCGGCACGTGGGTCGCGCCCGAGCGGCGCCGCTTCGCGCTCGTGACGCAGGACGCGCTGCTCTTCCCGCACCGCAGCGTGCGCGAGAACCTCGCCTATGCGCCCGGCGCCGCGGCGCGCCTGGCCGGCGCCGACGGCGAGCGCGCGCTCGAGGTGCTGCGCCTCGCGCCGCTGC
>CAZQYK010000557.1:0-2610 GCA_964597285.1 uncultured Spirochaetales bacterium | reverse complement strand
GGTCGTCGCGCTCGACGCGCGCGAGACCGCGCCGGCCGCGGCGACCCGCGACATGTTCGTCGCGCCGGGCGTGCCCGAGCGCGCGTCGGTCTGGGGTCCGCTTGCGATCGCGACGCCCGGCTTCGTCGCCGGCTGCGCGCTCGCGCTCGAGCGCTGGGGCACGCTGTCGCTCGCCGACGCGCTCGCGCCGGCGATCGCGCTCGCCGAGCAGGGCTTCCCGATCGGCCCCTACCACGCCCGGATGCTCGAGGCCATGCGCCGGCGCGGGCTGCCCGAGCGCTTCCCGGAGACCGGTCGCATCCAGTTCCCGCCGCCGGGCGAGCGCGCGCGTCCGGGCTGGCGCCTCGTGCAGCGCGACCTCGCCGCGACGCTGCGCGCGATCGCCGCCGGAGGGCCCGACGCGTTCTACCGCGGCGAGGTCGCGCGTGCGATCGCCGACGACGTGCGCCGTCGCGACGGCATCCTCGCGCTCGACGACCTGGCCGGGTACGAGCCGCGGGTGCGCGAGCCGGTCGGCGGCAGCTACCGCGGCCACTCGGTCCACTCGTTCCCGCCGCCGTCTTCGGGCGGCGTCGCGCTGATCGAGGCGCTGAACGTCCTCGAGGGCTTCGACCTCGGCGCGCTCGGCGCCGGCTCGTCGGCGAGCGTGCACCGCATCGCCGAGGCGATGAAGCTCGCGTTCGCCGACCGAGCCGCGTGGCTCGGCGACCCCGACTTCGTCGACGTGCCGACCGACGCGCTGATCGCGAAGCCCTACGCCGACGCGCTGCGCGCGCGCATCGACCCGGCCTGGTGGCGCCGCGCGCCGTGGCACTGGCTCGCCGGCGAGCGCGCGATCCGCGTCGAGGGCCCGGGCCTTCCGCCCGACGACGCCGGCACGGTGCACCTGTCGACGAGCGACGCGGACGGCAACGCGGTGGCGCTGACGATGACGATCAACACGCCCTTCGGTTCCGGCATCACCGTGCCCGGCACCGGCGTCGTGATGAACAACGAGATGGACGACTTCTCGGTCGCGCTCGACACGCCGAACGCCTACGGCCTCGTCGACACGCGCGGCGCGAACGCGGTCGCGGCCGGACAGCGGCCGCTCTCGAGCATGACGCCGACGATCGTCGAGAAGGAAGGGAAGCTCTTCTTCGTGACCGGCAGCCCGGGCGGCCCGCGGATCATCAGCACGACGCTGCTGACGGTGCTGAACGTGATCGACTTCGGGATGGACGTCTCGGAGGCGGTCTCGGCGCCGCGCTTCCACCACCAGTGGCAGCCCGACGAGCTGCTCATCGAGCGCGCGGTGCCGGCCGACGTCGTCGAGGCGCTGCGCGCACGCGGCCACGAGGTGGTCGTCAAGGAGGACTGGTCGGCGGCCGAGGCGATCCGCGTCGACGGCGGCGCGCACTGGGGCGGAAGCGACCCGCGGCGCGACGGAGCGGCGCTGGGTTACTGACCCTCGTCCGCGCCGCGCTGCGGCTCGCCGCGCACGACCGCCTCGCCGTAGGCCTCGAGGTCGACGACGCGCCGCGCGACGCGCAGCACGTCGTCCTGTGTCACCGCGGCGATCTGCTCGGGGTAGTGGCGGCCCGCGTCGGGCCCGAGGCCGTAGAGCGCGTTCAGGCTCGTGTGGGCCGCGTGCACCGCGTTGCGCTGGCGGTCGATCTGGTAGTTGCCGATCAGGTGGCGGCGCGCGGCGTCGAGCTCGGCCTCGGGCGGCGCGGCGTCGACCAGGCGCCGCAGCTCGTCGAGCAGGCCGCGGCGCGCCTCGTCGAGCCGCTCGGGCGCCGTCGCGATGTAGACCGCGAAGTAGCCGGGCGCCAGGCCCTCGACGCTCGTCGCCGTCACCGAGTACGCGAGCCCGCGCTTGTCGCGCAGCTCGAGGAACAGGCGCCCGCTCTGGCCGGCGAGGAGCTGCGAGATCACCTCGAGCGGGAAGCGGTCGGGGTCGTCGACGCGCACGCCGCGGAAGCCGATCGCGAGGTGCGCCTGCGCGCGGTCCTTGACGATCTCGGCGCGGCGGATCTCGCGCGGGGGCGGCTCGACCGGCGGCGCCGGCGGCTCGAAGGGCCCGGGGTCGAGGTCGGCGAGGCGCGAGGCGAGGCCCGCCGCGACCGCGTCGGGGTCGACGTCGCCGGCGACCGCGAGCACGAGGTTGCGCGCCACGACGAGGCCCCGGTGGTGCGCGAGCAGCGCGTCGCGGTCGATCCCGCGGACGACCTCGGCGCGGCCGAGTGTCGGCAGCCGGTACGGGTGCTCGCGGTAGAGCTGCTCGGCGAGCAGCAGGAAGGTGCGCTGGCCGAGACGGTCCTCGCGGCGCTCGATCGCCGCGAGCGTCTCGGCGCGCTCGCGCTCGATCTCGGCCGGGTCGAGCGCGGGCGCGAGCAGCACCTCGGCGACCAGGTCGAGCGTCGGGTCGAGCGCGACGCTCGGCGTCTCGCAGGTGAGCCCGAAGCTGCTGCGGCCCGAGAACGAGTCGATGTCGGCGGCGCGGCCCTCGACGGCGCGCGCGAAGCCCGCGGCCGAGTGGCTCTCGGTGCCGCGCAGCCACATCGACGCGAGGAACGCGCTCAGGCCCGAGGTCGCGGCGTCCTCGGCGAGCAGCCCGCCGCGCAGCGC
>CAZQYK010000556.1:0-4137 GCA_964597285.1 uncultured Spirochaetales bacterium | reverse complement strand
GCGATGTTCCCGGCCACCGCGGCGGCGCTCGCGCTCGCCGGCGCGGTCGCGCTCGCGCTGCCGCGCGGCGGCGCGCTCGCCGTGCGCGCCGGCCGCGGCGACTGGCGCCGCCTGCTCGCCCATCCTCCGTATCTGCGCCTGCTCGGCGTCGCGCTGCTCGGCTACCTGCTGCTCCAGGGCCCGATGGGGATCTTCCCGCTCTGGGTGCGCGCGCACGGAGGCAGCCTCGACACGGTGAGCCACCTCTGGATCCTGATGCTCTCGCTCGAGGTGCCGCTCGTCGCGATGTCCGGGATCGGCCTGCGCCGCGTCGGCGCGCGCGGGCTGCTCGCGATCGGGCTCGGCGCCGGCGGCGTGCGCTGGGTCGTCTGCGGCTTCGCGCCGGGCTCGGAGTGGCTGTGGCCGGTGCAGGCGCTGCACGGCGTCGTCGTCGCCGGGCTGATCATCGGCAGCGCGCTCTACGTCGAGGAGGTCGTGCCCGAGTCGCTGCGCTCGACCGGCCAGAACCTGCTCGGGATGGTCGGCGTCAGCGTCGGCGGGCTGCTCTCGAACCTCGCGTCGGGCTGGCTGATCGACGTCTCCAGCGTCGACGCGCCGTATCGGATCGGCGGCGTCGGCGCGCTCGCGCTCGTCGCCGCGCTGCCGTGGCTGCTGCCGGCCCCGGAGCGCGCGGCCTGAGCGGCGCCGACTCTAAGAGTCTGCCTCCTGGCGCGCGCGCTCTCCGCTCAGCTCCCAGAGGTGGAAGACCGCGACGACGAGCGCGTGATCGATGCGGCCCGCGCGCACCTGCTCTGCCAGCGCGTCGAGCGGAACGAGCTCGACGTGGGTCTCCTCGGTCGACTCGTTGCGCACCTCGGCGACGCGCCGCGCGTCGCGCACGAGGAAGCCGTGCAGCCGGTTGGCGAAGAGGGCGGGGTTCGGGTTGACGCTGCCGAGCGCGACGAGGTCGCCGGGCGCGTAGCCGCTCTCCTCGAGCAGCTCGCGCGCGGCCGCCTCGGCCGGCGTCTCGCCGGGGTCGACCATGCCACCTGGCGTCTCGAGCGTGAGATCGAGCGCGCCTTGTCTGAACTGGCGCACCATCACGACCTCGCGCTCGCGCGTCAGCGCGATCACGTTCACCCAGTCGGTGGCCTCGATGCGGAAGAAGTCGTGCGCGCCACCGGTGCGCGGCGAGCGCATCCGCGTGCGGTGCACCGAGAAGACGCGGCAGTCCTGGATCTTCTCGCTGTCGAGCACGTCCCAGCGCCGCGGCCCCGCCATCGCGGCGACGCTAGCTCGCCGGGTTCGGGGGCGCTGCTAGCATGGCCCGCGCCGACCCCGCAGCGGAGGAACGGTCATCGCCGCCCCGACGATCGAGCAGCGCCCGGCGGCAAGCGGCCAGCTGCTGATGGTGGTGCTGGCGGTCGCATGCGGGCTCGCCGGCGCGGCCGGCGCGGTCGTGTTCCGCATCCTGATCCGCTTCAGCCAGTCGGTCTTCTTCGGTGGCGCCGACGGGCTCGCCGAGTTCTTCGGGACGAGCCTGCTGACCGAGACGCACGACCCGCTCGAGGCCGCGCTCGAGACGCCGTGGCCGCTGCTGATCGCGATCCCGGCGCTCGGCGGGCTGCTCGTCGGCCCGATCATCGACCGCTTCGCGCGCGAGGCGAAGGGGCACGGCGTGCCCGAGGTGATGGCCGCGGTCGCGCTGCGCGGTGGCGTGATCCGCCACCGCGTCGCGGCGGCGAAGACGGTCGCGTCGGCGATCTCGATCGGCTCGGGCGGCTCCGTCGGCCGCGAGGGGCCGATCGTGCAGATCGGCTCGGCGATCGGCTCGGCGATCGGCCAGCTGGTGCGCGTCAACTCGGCGCAGCTGCGCACGCTCGTCGCGTGCGGCGGCGCCGCCGGCATGGCCGCGACCTTCAACGCGCCGATCGCCGGCGCGCTCTTCGCCGCCGAGGTGATCCTCGCCGACTTCGCGGTCGCGCAGCTCGGGCCGATCGTGATCTCGTCGGTCGTCGCGACGGTCGCCTCGCGCGTGCTGCTCGGCGACCACCCGGCCTTCCCGGTGCCGACCTACGCCCTCATCAGCCCCTTCGAGCTCGTGCCCTACGTCGTGGCCGGCGCGATCGCCGGCGTCGTCGGGCTCGCGTTCATGTTCGCGCTCGCGCGCAGCGAGGACTTCTTCGAGCGGCTGCGGATGCCCGGCTGGCTCAAGCCCGCCGTCGGCGGCGCGTGCGTCGGCGTGATCGGGATCTGGCTGCCGGGCGTCTTCGGCGTCGGCTACTCGACGATCGTCGCGGCGCTCGAGAGCCAGCTGCCGGCGCTCGTGCTCGGCCTGCTGATCCTCGCGAAGATCGCCGCCACGTCTCTGACGCTCGCGTCGGGCGGGTCGGGCGGCATCTTCGCGCCGTCGCTCTTCCTCGGCGCGATGACCGGCGGCTTCGTCGGGAGCTTCATCCACCAGTGGTTCCCGGAGTCGACCGCGACCTCCGGGGCCTACGCCCTCGTGACGATGGGCGCCTTCGTCGCCGCGACGACGCGCGCCCCGATCACCGCGATCCTGATCCTCTTCGAGATGACGCAGTCGATCTCGATCATCCCGCCGCTGATGGCGTCGTGCGTCGTCAGCACGCTCGTCTCCTCCTATTTCTACGGCGACTCGATCTACACCGCGAACCTGCGCCGGCGCGGCGTCGACCTCTGGGAGGACGCCGGGCCGAACGTGCTGAAGGACCGCTACGTCCACGAGGTGATGGACCGCAACCCCGCGAAGCTGCGCGACTCGGCGGGCTTCCAGGAGGTGCTCGACGTCGTCTTGAACGACGAGCGCAACGACTTCTTCGTCGTCGACCGCCGCGACCGGCTCGTCGGCTGGATCCACCTGCGCGACTTCACGCGCAGCCTCGTCGAGCAGGAGGTGCTGAACGACATCGTCGTCGCCGGCGACATCGCCGAGCCGTGGCCGCCGAGCGTCACCGGCGGCACCGGGCTGCACGTCGTGATGCAGATGTTCGGCGGCACGCACGCCGACGAGATCGCGGTCGTCAGCGAGACCGACTCGCAGCGCATCGTCGGCAGCGTGCGCAAGGCCGACGTGATCCAGGCCTACAGCGAGGAGATCCTGCGACGCGACCTCGCCGGCAGCGTCTCGAGCCAGGTGCTGGTCGCGACGCAGGGCCAGCAGGTCGCGCTCGGCGGCGGCTACGTGCTGCAGGAGATCCAGCCGCCGCCGCGCTTCTTCGGGAAGACGCTGCGCGCGCTGAACCTCGGCGCCGAGACCGGCGTGCACATCGTGCTGCTGCGCAAGCACGCCGCGACCGACGGCCGCCCGCGCGTGCGCGTGCCCGACGCCGGCGACGTGATCGAGGAGGGCGACCGGCTCGTCGTCTCGGGAACCCGCTCGGCCGTCGAGGGGCTCGACGCGTTCTAGTCAAGCGCGGCGTAGCCGCGCGCGGAGCGAGGCGCAGCCGAGCGGAGTCGAAGGGTGGCTTCCGCTTCCGCAGGACCTCGATCTCCCCGAATCACCCGGATCGCGCTCCCAGCCCTCCGGCGAGGGCGGCGGCGGATGGCGGGCGTCGAGCGCCGGCAGCAGCGTCTCTCCGATCCACGGCGACGGCGGCGCGATCGCGAGGCCGTCGCGGTACGCGGCGCGCGCGTCGTCGGGTCGACCGAGGCGCTCGAGCGTCTGACCGAGCCACGCGGCGACGTCGACGCGGCCCCAGTCGGGCCACGGCGCCGGGCGCGGCTGCGCGGCGAAGAGCGCGCGGGCGCGCTCGAGGTGCGCGAGCGCCGCGTCGGCGCCGCCGCCGGCGAGCGCCGGCGCGTACAGCGAGAACACGCCGCGCTGCAGCGCGACGCGCGGATTGTCCGGCGCCAGCGCCTCGGCGCGCTCGAGGCTGCGCAGCGCGCGCGCCGCGAGCACGACGCGCGAGAGGATCCCCGCGCCGGCGAGCTCGCCGAGCACCGCCGCGCGCAGCGTCAGGGCCTCGACGTCGTCGGGGTCGCGCTCGAGCACGCGCTCGAGCTGGTCGCGCGCGATCTCGAGCTGAGCGCGCACTTCGTCCGCCCCGTCCGGCTCGTTGCGCCACAGGTGTCCGGTGCGCCACGCGATCAGCGCGCGCGCGTAGCGCAGCCGCTGCGCGTCGGCGGGGCCCGCGG
>CAZQYK010000555.1:0-3273 GCA_964597285.1 uncultured Spirochaetales bacterium | reverse complement strand
CGCCGACGTCGAGGCCGCGGTGCCGCACGGCGGCGGCAAGGGCGGCCGCGTCGGTGCGTGGGACGAGGCGCCGGCGCCGGTCGCGCGCGCGTGGCGCGGCCTCGCCGAGCGCTACGAGCGCGTCGCCCGGCGGCATCCGCGCGTCGCGCACGAGCGCGCGCTCGAGCAGCTCGGAACGCTCGGCGGCGGCAACCACTTCGTCGAGATCTGCGTCGACGAGGAGCAGCGCGTCTGGGCGATGCTGCACAGCGGGAGCCGCGGCGCCGGCAACCGCATCGGCACGCACTTCATCCACCTCGCGCGACGCGAGCTCGAGCGCCACCAGCTGCGCCTGCCCGACCGCAACCTCGCGTTCCTGCGCGAGGGCTCGGTGCTCTTCGACGACTACGTCGCGGCGGTCGGCTGGGCGCAGGACTACGCGCGCGCGAGCCGCGCGCTGATGCTCGCTGCGGTACTCGAGGCGCTGCGCCGCCACGCGCCGCCCTTCGCGCTCGCCGAGGCCGCGATCGACTGTCACCACAACTACGTGGCGCGCGAGCGCCACTTCGGCGCCGACGTCTGGCTGACGCGCAAGGGCGCGGTGCGCGCCCGCGCGGGCGACCTCGGGATCGTCCCCGGCAGCATGGGCGCGCGCTCGTTCATCGTGCGCGGGCGCGGCGAGCCGCTGAGCTTCGAGAGCTGCAGCCACGGCGCGGGCCGCCGGATGTCGCGCGGCGACGCGCGGCGGCGCTTCGGCGTCGAGGACCACCGGCGTGCCACGCGCGGCGTCGAGTGCCGCGTCGACCGCGCGGTGATCGACGAGACGCCCGCCGCGTACAAGCCGATCGACGCGGTGATGCGCGCCCAGCGCGACCTCGTCGAGGTCGTCCACGAGCTGCGCCAGGTGGTGTGCGTGAAGGGATGATCGAACGATGGGAAACGGCTAGTCCCCGTCGCGCGCGCCCAGGTCCTCGCGCACCGTGCGCGCGGCGAGCGCGTAGTGGAGCGTCGACCACAGCGCCCCAGCAACGACGGTCAGCAGCAGCGCCCAGCGCACCGCCTCGACGCCGAACGAGGGCTCGAGCTGGTCGCTGAGCCAGCCGACGAAGGTCGGGCCGCCGCCGAGACCGATCATGTTGATCACGAAGAGCAGGATCGCCGACGCGAGCGCGCGCATCCGCGGGCGCACCATCGTCTGCGTCAGCGCGAAGGTCGGGCCCAGGTACATCGCGCCGAGGATCGTCGGCACGCAGCCGATCGCGACCGCGACGTACGGGGTCGGCCACAGGTAGAAGGCCGCGGCCGCCGGCGCGCCGAGCAGCGTCGCGATGCCCGGCACCCAGAGGTACCAGCGCGCGTCGCGGGCGCCGAAGCGGTCGGCGAGCCGGCCGCCGGCGACGTTTCCGATCGCCCCGCTGACGACGATCAGCGCGATCAGCGTGCCGCGCAGGCCGAGCGGCACCTCGTGCACGCGCGCGAGGAAGGACGGAACGAAGGTGGCCGAGCCGTAGCCGTAGAAGGCGTGCAGCGCCGCCGCGATCGACAGGTGGCGGAACGAGCGGCGGCGCATCAGGAACGCGAGCACACGGCCGAGCGTCTCGGGCTCGCCGACCCGCACCAGAGGCTCCGACGCACCGCGCTCGGGCTCGCGCAGCGTCAGCAGCACGACGGCGGCGAGCAGCACGCCGGGCAGGCCGACCACGAGGAAGGCGGTGCGCCAGCCGAGGGCCTCGCCGATCCATCCGCCGGCGAGCGTGCCGATCGCCGCGCCGATCGGGATCCCGGCCGCGTAGATGCCGAGCGCGGTGCCGCGGCGCTCCGGCGGGTAGTAGTCGGCGAGGATCGAGTGCGCCGGCGGCGAGCCGCCGGCCTCGCCGACGCCGACCCCGATCCGCGCGAGCAGCAGCGTCGCGAAGCTCGTCGCGAGCCCGCTGAGCGCGGTCATCACGCTCCAGACGAAGACCGCGAGCGCGATGATGCGCTTGCGCACGCCGCGGTCGGCCCACATCGCGATCGGGATCCCGAGCAGCGTGTAGAAGAACGCGAACGCGACGCCGCCGAGCAGCCCGAGCTGGAGGTCGCTGAGCGCGAACTCCTCCTTGATCGGCTCGAGCAGGATCGTCAGGATCTGCCGGTCGAGGAAGTTGAAGACGTAGACGACGAGCAGCAGGCCGAGGACGTAGCGGCGGTAGGCCTCGCTGGGCGGCGGCCCGGAGGCCGCCGCGGCGCTCCCGGGCGCGGGCGGATCCGTTCGCTCGGGGGGCGCCATCTCCCTTCTTATACCCCGCTCGGGCCCCGCGCGGGCCGATTCTCGCGCTCGCCGGCGCGGCGCTTCACCGGCGGCGGCGGGCGGCCGATCCGACCCGGGTCGGGAGGAGTGCGATGCGACAGGGCCGCCGGATCGCCCGGCTCGCGCTCGCCGCGGGCGCGGCGGGCGCGCTGCTCGGGGCCGGGATCGGCGCGTCGCGCGCCCCGGCGCCGTCGCGGCCGCCCGACGTCGTGCTCGTCGTGCTCGACACGGTGCGCGCGTCGGCGGTGTCGCTCGGGCCCGACGCGAGCGCAACGCCGGGCCTCGCGCGCCTCGCGCGCCGCGGCGTGCGCTTCGAGCAGGCCTACGCGACCCACGACAACACGCGCGAGTCGCACTTCTCGCTCTTCACCGGCCTCTACGACGGCGTCGACAGCCTGCGCGACGTCGCCGAGAACGCGCTCGCGCACCAGCTCGCGCGCGCCGGCTACCGCACCGTCGGCGTCGCCGCGAACGGCAACGTCTTCCCCGGCGGCATGGCGAGCGTGCGCGCGTTCGAGCGCTTCGAGAACCTCGGCCGCGAGGGCGAGGGCCCCGACCCGGAATCCGACCCGTGGGTCGCGCGGACGATCGCGCGCTTCGGGATCCGCCGCGTGGGCTACGTCACGACGCTGCTCGGCGCGCGCGCGCCGCGCGTGATCGAGCGCGTCGACGCGCTGCTCGACGGCACGGACGACGGCCCGCGCTTCCTGTTCGTGAACTTCATGGACGCGCACGACCCCTACCTGCCGCTCGCGCGCGACTACGACCTCGCCGCCGAGCCGGCGCTCGCGGGCTTCGACCCCGACGTGCGCGGCCGCGAGACCGCGGCGGAGCTGCGCGATCCGGCGCGCATCGCCGACGCCGAGCGCCGCGCGCGCGTCGAGCGCCTACTGGGCTGGGCGAAGGGGCGGCCGTGGCAGGTCGCGCTCGACCTGCCGCCGGAGCACCTGCGCCGCTACGAGGCGCGCTACCTCGCCGAGACGCGCGGCCTCGACGCCGACCTC
>CAZQYK010000554.1:0-3647 GCA_964597285.1 uncultured Spirochaetales bacterium | reverse complement strand
GCTCGGGATCGCGCTCGGCGTGGTCTGGACGGCCGGGCGCGGGAGCTTCGGCGCCCACGAGGGTCCCGGCGAGATTACCGGCCCCGCGGTCGCGCCCGAGCGCGTCGCTGCGCGCGCACGCGCCGACCGCCTCGCCGCCGACGCGATCGGCGTGCCGCGGCCGAAGCAGGTGCTCTTCGGCGATTTGCACGTGCACAGCACCTTCTCGTTCGACGCGTTCTCGATGAGCCTGCCGCTGCTCGGCGGCGAGGGCGCGCATCCGCCGGCCGACGCCTGCGACTTCGCGCGCCACTGCTCGTCGCTCGACTTCTGGTCGATCAACGACCACGCGTTCTCGATCACGCCCCGCCACTGGCGCGAGACGGTCGAGTCGGTGCGCCAGTGCGAGGCCGTGTCGGGCGACGCGGCGAGCCCGGATCTCGTGTCGTACCTCGGCTGGGAGTGGACCCAGGTCGGCACGACACCGGAAGACCACTACGGGCACAAGAACGTCGTGCTCGCGCACCTCGACGAGGGGCGCATCCCCGCGCGGCCGATCGCCGCACTGCGCGGCGCGCAGCTCTCGCGCTCGACCTTCGGCATGGGCCTGTTCGCGCTCGCCGGCGGCGGCCGCACCCACGACCTCGCGCGCTACTTCGCCGAGCGCGACGCGGTGCCCGACTGCGACGCCGAGGCCCACACGCGCGACCTGCCGCCCGACTGCCTCGAGGTCGCCGCGACGCCGGCCGACCTGTTCCGCAAGCTCGACGAGTCGGGCGTCGACGCGCTCGTGATCCCGCACGGAACGACCTGGGGCTTCTACACGCCGCCCGGGTCGTCCTGGGACAAGCAGCTCGCCGGGCCGATGCACGACCCGCAGCGCCAGCGCCTGATCGAGATCTACTCCGGCCACGGCGACTCCGAGGTCTACCGCCCGTTCCGCGCGGTCGACTTCGACGCGGACGGCACCCCGCGCTGCCCGGCGCCGACCCCCGACTACCTGCCCACCTGCTGGCGCGCCGGCGAGATCGTGCGCGAGCGCTGCCTCGCCGACGGCGAGAACGACGAGCTCTGCGAGGCGCGCGCGCAGCAGGCGCGCGCCCACGCGGCGGCCGGCGGCGTCGCGGGCCACCTCGCGGTGCCGGGCGCCAGGCCGGCCGACTGGCTCGACGCAGGCCAGTGTCGCGACTGCCGCGAGCCCTCGTTCAACTACCGCCCGGCGTCGTCGGCGCAGTACATCGCCGCGATCGGCAACTTCGACGACGGGGACGAGCCGCGCCGCTTCCGGATGGGCTTCATGGCCTCGAGCGACAACCACTTCGCGCGGCCCGGCACCGGCTACAAGGAGGTGCGTCGCCGCGGCTTCACCGAGTCGGGCACCGTCGACCGCGAGAGCCCCGGCGCGTCGCTCTTCGGCCTCGGCCGCGCCGAGGAGCCCGAAGCGCACTCGCGCGCGGTGTCGATGGACGCGCCCGGCTTCGAGTCGTTCGAGCTCGAGCGCCAGGCGTCGTTCTTCCTGACCGGCGGCCTCGTCGGCGTACACGCGGCCGGACGCAGCCGCGAGGCGATCTGGGATGCGCTCGAGCGGCGCGAGGTCTACGGCACGACCGGGCCGCGGCTCTTGCTGTGGTTCGACCTGCTGAACCCGCCCGGCTCGCGCGGCGAGACGGTGCCGATGGGCGGCGAGGCCGCGATGGACGCCGCGCCGGTGTTCCAGGTGCGCGCGGTCGGCTCGCTCGAGCAGAAGGCCGGCTGCCCGGCGGAGGCGCTCGACGCGCTCGGGCCCGAGCGGCTCGACCGGCTGTGCAAGGGCGAGTGCTACCACGCGAGCGACGCGCGGCGCCCGATCACGCGGATCGAGGTCGTGCGGATCCGCCCGCAGACGCGGCCCGGCGAGGACGTCCGGCGGCTGATCGACGACCCGTGGCGCGTGTTCGAGTGCGACCCGCCCGACCCGGCCGGCTGCGCGAAGACCTTCCTCGACCCCGAGTTCCCGGCGCTGCGCCAGGACGTCCTCTACTACGTGCGCGCGTTCGAGGCGCCGAAGCCCGGCGTCAACGCCGGCAACCTGCGCTGCGAGCGCGACGACGAGGGCCATTGCGTGTCGGTGAGCCCCTGCCCGGGACCGGCCGGCCGCGACGACGACTGCCTCGCCCCGCACGAGCCGCGCGCGTGGTCCTCGCCGATCTACGTCGATTTCGGGGGCTAATATCGATTCGCTCCGCGAGGCTGGTACGGATTGACCATACTCACTGATATGGGTAGTATGGGTCACGATGAAGACCACGATCGACCTCCAGGACGCCCTGCTCGAGCGGGCCAAGCGGCACGCCCGGCGGGTCGGGCGCCCGCTGCGAGCGATCGTGGAAGAGGGGCTGCGCCGTGTCCTGGCAGAGCGCTCGGGGCGATCCGCATACGAGCTGCCGGATCGAAGCGTCGGAGATCCCGCCGCCGACGACCCGCTCGAGACGCTCTCCTGGCAGGACCTGCGTGACGAGATCTACGGGCCGCCCGGGTCGCGGTGATCGCGATCGACACGAACGTCCTCGTCTACGCGCATCGCCGGGAATCGAGGCACCACGAGGACGCGCTCCGGATCGTGCGGGAGTTCGCGGAAGATCGCGACCCGTGGGCGATTCCGTGGCCCTGCCTCTACGAGTTCTTCAGCGTGGTCACGAATCCGCGCATCTGGAGGGATGCCGCCAGCAGCCCCGATCAGGCGTGGCTGCAGATCGACGCCTGGACGGCGTCTCCGTCCGTCTCGCTCCTGGCCGAGACGGAGGACTTTCCCGCCGTGCTGGAGCGCTTCGCGCGGCGCCCACGGGTGCGGGGAGCCGTCATCCACGATGCGCGCGTCGCCGCTCTCTGCGTCGCCCACGGCGCCGAGGAGCTGCTGACGGCCGATCGCGACTTCGCGCTCTTCCCGGAGCTCGCCACGCGCAATCCGTTCTCCCGAGCCGGGTAGCCCCGCACGAGCCGCGCGCGTGGGCGTCGCCGATCTACCTCGACTACGGGGGCTAGCGGCTGCACCGATCCGGCTATGCTGGAGACCGCGCCCTCCCCTCCCGCGAGCCCCATGGTCCGACGTCACCTCCAGGAAGGTCCCGAGCCCCACTACGACCGCGTCGTGTCGGGCTACGAGACGTACCACCACCGCCGGCCCTTCCGCTGCACGTGGGGCGGCGAGCTTCCGGAGCTCGCGCTCGCGTACGAGACCTGGGGCGAGCTCTCGCCCACGCGCGACAACGCGGTGCTGCTCCAGACGGGGCTCTCGGCGTCGTCGCACGCGCACAGCCACGAGCGCAACCCGAGCCCGGGCTGGTGGGAGTCGTTCATCGGGCCGGGCGAGGCGATCGACACGAGCCGCTTCTTCGTCGTGTGCTCGAACCTGCTCGGCGGCTGCTACGGCAGCACCGGGCCGGCGTCGACCGATCCGCGCACCGGCCGCCCCTACGCCACCGACTTCCCGATCCTGACCGTCTCCGACATGGTGCGCGCGCAGCTCGCGCTGCTCGACCACCTCGGCATCGGGCGGCTGCACGCCGCGGTCGGCGCGTCGCTCGGCGGGATGCAGTCGCTCCAGACCGCCGCCGAGGCGCCCGAGCGCGTCGGCCGCGTCGTCAGCATCTCGGCGGCGCTGCGCTCGCACCCGCAGTCGATCGCGCTGC
>CAZQYK010000553.1:0-7610 GCA_964597285.1 uncultured Spirochaetales bacterium | reverse complement strand
GGCGGCGCGCACGCCCGGATCGACGCGCTGTCCGACCGCGTGGGCCGCGTCGAGCGGCGCGTCGAGACGCTCGCGTCGAGCCCCGCGCCGCGCGCGAGCGCGCCGGCCGCTCCGGCCGGCCCGGTCGCGCCGCAGCCTGCGCCGGGTCCCTAGGTCGAGCGCGGCGCAGCCCGGCCGCGCGACCCCCCGGGAGCCTCCGTTGCGGGGGCCGCGATCGGCCCTAGCCTTCGGGAACCCGTGCCGCCGCGCGGGCGTCTTCCTGCACGGCGGGCTCGGACCCGCCCCAACCCGGAGACCTCCACGCACCATGAAGCGCGTCGTCCTGTTCCTCGCCACGAACCTCGCGATCCTCGTCGTCCTCGGCGTCGTCGCGAGCCTGCTCGAGGGCTTCCTCGCCGCGCAGGGCATCCAGTTCCGCCACTCGTCGTTGCTCGTCTTCGCGTTCGTGTTCGGCATGGGCGGCAGCTTCCTCTCGCTCGCCCTCTCGAAGTGGATCGCGATCCGCACGACCGGCGCCCACGTGATCGAGCAGCCGCGCAACGACGCCGAGGCCTGGCTGCTCCAGACGGTGAGCCACCAGGCGCAAGCCGCCGGGATCGGCATGCCGCAGGTGGCGATCTTCCCGTCCGACGCGCCGAACGCGTTCGCGACCGGCGCGCGCCGCGACAGCGCGCTCGTCGCGGTCAGCACCGGGCTGCTCCAGCGCATGGACCGCGGCCAGATCGAGGCCGTGCTCGGCCACGAGGTGAGCCACGTCGCGAACGGCGACATGGTGACGCTCGCGCTGATCCAGGGCGTGCTGAACACCTTCGTGATCTTCCTGTCGCGGATCATCGGCGGCTTCGTCGACCGCGCCGTGTTCCGCAACGAGAACGGCCACGGCATCGGCTACTTCGTCGTGGTGATCGCCACCCAGATCGTGCTCGGCATCCTCGCGAGCATCATCGTGTTCTGGTTCTCGCGGCGCCGCGAGTTCCGCGCCGACGCGGGCGGCGCGCGCCTGGCCGGGCGCAGCCAGATGATCGGCGCGCTGCGGCGGCTCCAGCAGGCCAGTGGCGCCGAGCCGCTGCCCGAGTCGATGCGCGCATTCGGCATCACCGACCGCGGCGGCTTCACGCGCCTGTTCATGAGCCACCCGCCGCTCGAGGAGCGCATCGCCGCGCTCGAGCGCGCCTAGGGCCCCCCGATCGACGCGACGCCCGAGAGCACGAGCCGCACGAGCTCGCTCTGGCGGCTCGTGTGGGTCTTCGCGAAGACCTGCTTGAGCTGGCTGCGCGCGGTGTTCATCGTCACGCCGCGCACCTCGGCCGCCTCCTCGAGCGAGCTCCCCTGGCACAGCAGCTCGACGAGGTGCGACTCGGCTTCGGTCAGCCCGTAGAGCTTGCGCAGCACACCGCTGCCGCGCAGCACGCCGCCGCCGAAGTCGGCGACGTAGAGCACGGCGACGGCGTCGGCGAGCGTCGGCTCGCCGCTGTGCGGGCGCAGCGGGCTCGCCATCACCGGCAGCGGGCGCCGATCCGAGCGCCGCGACACCACGAGCACGTCGCTCTCGGTCGGGTGGTTCTTCGCCGCGGCGTCGACGGTCGCCTCGATCAGCCGCCTCAGCGCCGCGTCGTCGGCGGGCACCGCGGCGCGCAGGCGCCGGTCGTGGAGCGCGAGACCGTCGTCGCGCTCGAAGATCTGGTGCGCGGCGTGGTTCGCGCGCAGCACGTGGCCCTGCGCGTCGAGCAGCACGAGGCCGGTCGGGAAGCGATCGATCGCGTCGGCGAGCGCCTCGGAATGGCGCGTCTCGGCCTGGATGCGGTGCGCGAGCGCCAGGTGCGGCACCAGCAGATCGGCGAATGCGAGCTGGTCGGGGCCGAAGGGCGGGTCGGCGCGGCGCGGGAAGATCGCGATCGACGTCGACGGGCGGCCGCCCTCGAGCGCGATCGTGTGTCCCATCGGCGCGTGCGGCCCGAGCCCCTGCGGCTCCATCCAGTCGCGGTAGAACTCGCTCTGGCGGATCTGCTCCTCGGACATCACCTCGCTCGCGAGGCCGAAGCGGCCGACGAAGTTGCGCCGTCGCGCCTCCTCCCACGGCAGGCCGCGCACGCCGTGGAGCGTCGCGAAGGGCTCGAGGAACTCCTCGCGGAAGCCCTCCGACGCGTAGAAGACGCCCGACAGCGGGAAGCCGGGCAGCTGCAGCGCGAAGCCGACCGGCGGACCGCCGTACGCGTCCGAGAGCGCCTGCACGAACGCCTGCCAACCCTCGGGCTCGAGAGCCGCTTCGTAGACGTGTCGGATCAGCGGAAGGGCGAGGGATCGGTCCACCGGTTTCCACCGGGCGCTGGCCCGAAGGTACCCGAAATTGGGGGTTCCCAGTCAGTCGGGCCGGCAGGGACCGGAAACAGTTGGGGCCCGCTCCGCAGGAGCGGGCCCCGAGGATCAATCAAGTGCGCAAGTCGTTGGAGTCGTGATTGTCCTCAACCGAGGAGAAACCGGAGAGGCCGTCGTGGGCTCGTGACGCCGGCGGTCCCTCTTCCGCTGGTGCCACCGGCCGCTCCAGGTCCGCCAACGCAGGAATGTGGCGAACCGCCGAGCGCGAAACCTCCCCCATATGGGGGGAGCGCCGCCGAGCATTCAAGCCCCCGGGAATCCAGCGCTTTTTTAGCGTCAGCGGGCGGCGTCAGCGCCGGCCGAGGCGCCGGAAGACGTCCTCCGGCGACTCCGCGGCGGGTCCGGGCGCCGCGCTCCCGAGGCCCTTCAGCGCGGTCGCGAGCGCGCGACACACCGACGCGGCGGCGTCGACGCCGCGCGACGCCAGCTGGGCCGGCAGCGCCCGCTCGACGACGACCCGCATCTGCTCGGCCGTCACCGTCTTCGCGTCGAGCCCGGCCTGCTTCAGCGCGATCCGCAGCGTGCCCCGCGCCTCGAGCTTGTCGAGGTCGGTGCTCTCCTCGAGCGCGCCCGCCAGGAAGTCGAAGATCGACTCGGCCATCCCGAGCCGACGTTTCGGCCGCGCCGGTCGGCGACTCGAGCCCTTTCGCGGGGCTCCGGCGCCCGTCGCGGCGGGCGTTATTCGGCGAGCTCGTGGAGCGGGGGACAGGTGCACGCGAGGTTGCGGTCGCCGTAGGCGTTGTCGATCCGGCCGACCGGGGGCCAGTACTTGTGCTCGAGCAGCCACGACGCCGGCCAGGCCGCCTGGGCGCGCGGGTAGCGGTGATTCCAGTCGTCGGCCGACACCGCGCGCGCGGTGTGCGGCGCGTTGCGCAGCGGATTGTCCTCGGCGTCGAGCGCGCCGGTCTCGATCTGGCGGATCTCCTCGCGGATCGCGATCAGCGCGTCGCAGAGCCGATCGAGCTCGGCCTTCGACTCGCTCTCGGTCGGCTCGATCATCAGCGTGCCGGGCACCGGGAAGCTCATCGTCGGCGCGTGGAAGCCATAGTCCATCAGCCGCTTCGCGATGTCCTCGACGCGAACGCCGGCACTGCGCTCGAAGGCGCGGCAGTCGATGATGAACTCGTGGGCGACGCGGCCGGAAGGGCCCGCGTAGAGCACGTCGTAGTGCGCGCCGAGGCGCGCGGCCATGTAGTTCGCGTTGAGGATCGCGATGCGCGTCGCCTCGCTGAGGCCGGCGCCGCCCATCATCGCCACGTAGACCCACGAGATCGGCAGCACGCCGGGGCTGCCGTACGGCGCCGCCGAGACCGCGCCCTCGCCGTGCACCGGGTCGCCGGGCAGGAAGGGCTCGAGGTGCTTCGCCGCCGCGATCGGACCCATGCCGGGTCCGCCGCCGCCGTGAGGGATGCAGAAGGTCTTGTGCAGGTTCAGGTGGCAGACGTCGGCGCCGATCGCGGCCGGCGAGGTCAGCCCGACCTGGGCGTTCATGTTCGCGCCGTCGAGGTAGACCTGCCCGCCGTGGCGGTGCACCGTCGCGCACAGCTCGCGCACGTCGGCCTCGAACACGCCGTGGGTCGACGGGTAGGTGATCATCAGCGCGCCGAGCTCGCGCTCGTGCTCGGCGCAGCGCGCGCGCAGGTCGTCGAGGTCGACGTTGCCCGACGCGTCGCAGCGCACCGCCACGACGCGGAAGCCGGCGATCACCGCGCTCGCGGCATTCGTACCGTGCGCCGACACCGGGATCAGGCACACGTCGCGCTGCGCCTCGCCGCGCGACGCGTGCCAGCGGCGGATCGCGAGCAGACCCGCGTACTCGCCCTGCGAGCCGGCGTTCGGCTGCAGCGACACGGCCGGCAGGCCGGTGATCTCGGCGAGCCAGGTCTCGAGCTCGGCGAGCATCGCGGCGCTTCCGACGACCTGGTCGGCCGGCGCGTAGGGGTGCAGCCGCGACAGCTCGGGCCAGGTGACCGGCAGCATCTCGGTCGTCGCGTTCAGCTTCATCGTGCACGAGCCGAGCGGGATCATCGACGTCGTCAGCGACAGGTCGCGCGCCTCGAGCCGGTGCAGCCAGCGCAGCATCTCGTGCTCGCCGTGGTGCGCGTGGAAGACGGGATGGCGAAGGATCGCGTCGCGGCGCTCGAGCGCCGGGGGCAGCGGCGCCGCGGCGGCGCCGAGCAGCGCGTCGAGCGCCGGCGGCGTGCGCTCGCCGGCGAACGCGGCCAGAAGCGCCTCGACGTCGGCCGTCGTCGTCGTCTCGTCGAGCGCGACCCCGAGCGTCTCGTCGCCGAAGTCGCGCAGGTTGAAGCCGCGCTCGGCGGCTGCTGCGAGCACCTCCTTCGCGCGCAGGCCGTTCGGCGTCACGCGCAGCGTGTCGAAGAAGGGCGCGCGCGGCAGCTCGTGGCCGAGCGCGCGCAGCCCCTCGGCGAGCACGCAGGCGAGGCCGCGAACGCGGCGCGCGATGCGCCGCAGGCCGTCGGGACCGTGGTAGACCGCGTAGAAGGCCGACAGGATCGCGAGCAGCACTTGCGCGGTGCAGATGTTGCTCGTCGCCTTGTCGCGCCGGATGTGCTGCTCGCGCGTCTGGATCGCGAGCCGGTACGCGACGTGGCCGTGCGCGTCGCGCGACACGCCGACCAGCCGACCGGGCAGGCGCCGCGCGTGCTCCTCGCGCGTCGCGAAGTAGCCGGCGTGGGGGCCGCCGAAGCCGAGCGGCACGCCGAAGCGCTGCGTCGTGCCGACCGCGACGTCGGCGCCGAGCGCGCCCGGCGACTCGACCAGCACGAGCGCGAGCGGGTCGGCCGCGACGACGACGAGCGCGCCGCCGGCGCGCAGCCGCTCGATCGCCGCGCGCGGGTCGACCAGGCGCCCGTCGCTCGTCGGGTACTGCAGCAGCGCGCCGCACAGGTCCATGCCCGCGGGGTCGGCGGAATCGATCGGCCCGACGTGGAGCGCGAGGCCCATCGACTCGGCGCGCGTGCGCACGACGCCGAGCGTCTGCGGGTGGCAGTCGTCGGAGACGAAGAAGCCGCGCCGCTTCTGGCGCCCGACCGCGAAGCACAGCGCCATCGCCTCGGCGGCAGCCGTCGCCTCGTCGAGCAGCGAGGCATTCGCGAGCGGCAGCCCGGTCAGGTCGGCGACGAGCGTCTGGAAGGTCAGCAGCGCCTCGAGCCGGCCCTGCGAGATCTCGGCCTGGTACGGCGTGTACTGGGTGTACCAGCCCGGATTCTCGAGGACGTTGCGCTGGAGCACCGGCGGAACGATCGTGTCGGAGTACCCCATGCCGATGCAGCTGTGCAGAACCCGATTCCGGCTCGCGTGGGCGCGCAGGCGCTCGAGCACCGCCGACTCGCCGAGCGGCGCGGGCAGCCCCGACAGGCGAAGGGGCTCGCGCAGCCGGATGTCGTCGGGCACCGTCTGCGCGACGAGCTCGTCGAGCGAGCGCGCGCCGACGCGCGTGAGCATCTCGGCGACGTCGGCCTCGCTCGGGCCGAGGTGGCGCCGCGCGAAGTCGTCCGACGGCGCGAGCAGCGCGTCGACGTCGGCAGGGGGCGCAGCGCTCATGTCGGCCAAGGGATACCGGCTCGCCCGCAGCGCCGCCATGCGCGCGCTGGCGCTCGCGGCCTGCGCGGCGGCGCTGCTCGCGCCGGCGGCGGCCGACGAGCGCGGCGCCGAGACGCTCGTCGTCTGCCTCGGCGACTCGCTGACCGAGGGCTACGGCCTCGCGCCGGAGCAGGCCTACCCGCAGCGCGTCGAGGAGGCGCTGCGCGAGCGGGGCCGCGCGGTGCGCGTCGTCAACGCCGGCATCAGCGGCTCGACGTCGGCGTCGGCCGTGTCGCGGCTGCGCTGGCAGCTGCGCGCGCGGCCCGACGTCGTCGTGATCGCGCTCGGCGCGAACGATGGGCTGCGCGGCGTCGACCCGGCGGCGACGCGCGAGAACCTGTCGCGCGCGATCGCGCTCGCGCGCGACGCGGGCGCGCGCGTGCTGCTCGCCGGCATGCGGATCCCGCCGAACTACGGCCCCGACTACACCGAGGCCTTCGCGGGGATCTTCCCGGAGCTCGCCGAGCGCCACGGCGTCGCGCTGCTGCCCTTCCTGCTCGAGGGCGTCGCGGCCGTGCCCGAGCTGAACCTTCCCGACGGAATCCACCCGAACGCGCGCGGCGCAGAGATCGTCGCGCGCAACGTGCTCGAGGCGTTGCTGCCGCTGCTCCCGGCGGAGGAGCGGCGTTGATCCTCGAGGTGGACTCGGTCCACAAGGAGTTCGCGTCGCCGGCCGGTGCGATCGAGGTGCTGCGTGGCGTCGAGCTGCGCGTCGCCTCCGGCGAGACGCTCGCGGTCGTCGGCGAGTCGGGCAGCGGCAAGTCGACGCTGCTCTCGCTGCTCGCCGGCCTCGACGCGCCGACCCGCGGCAGCGTCCGCGTCGACGGCGCCGACCTCGCCGCGCTCGGCGAGGCCGACCTCGCGCGCTTTCGCGCGCGGCGGCTCGGAATCGTCTTCCAGCAGTTCCACCTGATGGGCGGCCTCACCGCGCTCGAGAACGTGAGCCTGCCACTCGAGCTCCAGGGCGAGACGGGCGCCGACGAGCGCGCGCGCGAGGTGCTCGCACAGGTCGGGCTCTCGCCGCGGGCCGACCACCTGCCGTCGCACCTGTCGGGCGGCGAGTGCCAGCGGGTCGCGATCGCGCGCGCGCTGGTCGTCGAGCCGGCGCTGCTGCTCGCCGACGAGCCGTCCGGCAGCCTCGACGCGCGCACCGGCGACGCGGTGAACCGGCTGCTCTTCGAGCTCGTCGAGCGGCGCGGCGCCGCGCTCGTGCTCGTGACCCACAGCGAGAGGCTCGCTGCCGCTTGCGACCGCCGGCTCTCGCTGGTCGGGGGGCGGCTGGTCGACGCGTGAGGGGCTGGCAGCTGCGCCTGGCGTGGCGGGAGATCCGCAACCACCCGCGCTTCGCGGCCTTCTTCGCCGCGAACCTCGCGATCGGCTTCGCCGGCTTCGCCGCGCTCGACGCGTTCGAGGACTCGGTGTCGCGCGCGCTGCGCGCGCGCTCGCAGGCCCACCTCGGCGCCGACGTCGCGGTGACGACGCGCCGCCCGCTGCGGCCCGACGAGGAGCGTGCGCTCGACGCGGCGGCCGGCGACGTGCGGGTCGCGCGCGCGGTGGTGCTCTTCTCGATGGCCGGCAGCGGCGAGCGCGCGCGCCTCGTCGAGCTGCGCGCGATCGACGCGGCGTTCCCG
>CAZQYK010000552.1:0-12715 GCA_964597285.1 uncultured Spirochaetales bacterium | reverse complement strand
CGCGCGGCGCGCGCCGTGGTCGCGACGCCGCTCGGCGCCGGCGGCCTGTTCGTCGCGACCGACGCGCCGCTCGCGGTCGGCGCTCGCCTGCGCGCGCGCTTCTCGCTGCCGGGCGACGACGACGCGCTGTGCCTGGACGCGCGCGTCGCGTGGGCCGAGCCGCCCGGCGCCGGCGTGCGCACGCCGGGCAAGGGGCTCGAGTTCATCGACGCCGGCGCGCGCAGCGATCTCGCGGCGCAGCTCGAGGCGTGGCTCGACTGACTCCGTTCCGCGCCTCCGTCCGGCGGTCGGCGGCGCCCGCTACGAGCGGAGCAGGCTCGTCGCCCAGCGCAGGCCCGACGCGCGCAGGCGCCGGCCCGCCACGTCGATCGTCCACGCGTCCGGGTCGCCGAGGATCGCCGACACCAGGCGCTGGTGCATCGCGTGGCCGCCGCGCTCGGCGCGGACGTGGCCGTGGACCGACGCGCCGAGCAGTGCGAGGTCGCCGCACAGGTCGAGCACCTTGTGGCGGACGAACTCGTCGGGCCAGCGCAGCCCGTCGGGGTTGACGACCTTCTCGTCGTCGAGCACGACGGTGTTGTCGAGCGAGCCGCCGCGCGCGAAGCCGTGGTCCCACAGGTCGCGCACCTCGCGCAGGAAGCCGAAGGTGCGGGCGGCGGAGATCTCTCGCTCGAAGCGCTCCGCGGTGAGCGGCCCGAACGCGAGCTGCTGGCGGCGGATGGCCGGGTGCTCGAAGTCGACCGCGTAGCTGACGCGGAACTCGCGCGCCGGCTCGATGCTGATGCGCCGGTCGCCGTCGACGACCTCGATCTTGCGGCGGATCCGCAGCACGCGGCGCGGCTCGCGCTGGTCGAAGATGCCGGCCGAGCGGATCAGGTAGACGAAGGGAGCGGAGCTGCCGTCCATCACCGGCAGCTCGGGGCCGTCGATCTCGATGCGGACGTTGTCGATCTCGAGACCGAAGAGCGCGGCGAGCAGGTGCTCGACGGTCCCGACCGTCGCGGCGCCGCGGCCGAGCGTCGTCGCGAGAGCGGTCGACGCGACCTCGGCCGAAGCGGCCGGGATCTCGACCGGCTCGCCGAGGTCCGTGCGCACGAAGACGATGCCGGTGTTCGCGCGCGCCGGGTGCAGCGTCAGCTGCGTCGGGGCTCCGCTGTGGAGCCCGACCCCGGTGCACGAGACCTTCTCGGCGATGGTCCGTTGGAACAAGGTGATTCCCCCCGTGAGCCCTCGCGCCGCCAGGGGAGGACGCGCGAGTGCCGGGGCCCTCCGAAGCAAGCGCCGTGCCGCGCTTGCCGCGACGCGTCAAAACCCAGTGATTTCAGCAGCTTGGGCGCTGGCTTCGAGTCGAAATCGGGTCCGGAGGCACGCGTGGGACCGGCCGATTCCGTGACGACCCCGTCACGGCCGTGACGCGATCGTCACACGGCCGGCGCGCCCGCCGACAGCGCGCGCAGCTCGGCGAGGATCCCCTTCGCCGACGCATAGCGCTCGTCGGGGTCCTTGAGCAGGCAACGCAGGATGATGCGCGCGATGCCCTCGGGCAGGTCGGCGACGAGTTCGCGCGGATCGGGCGCCGGCGTGTGGACGTGGTGGTACGGGAGGTTGCCCTCGGTGAAGGGCAGCGTGCCGGTCGCCATCTCGAACATCGACACCCCGAGCGAGTAGAGGTCCGAGCGGTGGTCGACGTTCTTGCCGAGCGTCTGTTCCGGGCTCATGTAGAAGGGCGTGCCGGAGACCACGGTGGTGTGGTTGCGGACCTCCTCCACCACCTTCGCGAGGCCGAAGTCCATGATCTTCGCCTTGCGGTCGCGGGTCCACATCGCGTTCGCAGTCTTGATGTCGCGGTGCACGATCTTCTTCTCGTGCGCGTACGCGAGCGCCTCGCACATCTGCGACACGACGTGGACGATCCCGCGCGGCGCGATCTTCCCACGGTGCTTGATGATGTCCTTCAGCGTGTTCCCGTCGACGTACTCCATCGCGATGTAGTACACGCCGTCCTGCTCGCCGGCGTCGTAGACGGTGACGATGTTCGGGTGGTTGAGCTGCGCGGCGCTCTTCGCCTCGCGCAGGAAGTTCTTCAGCGCCTGCGGGTTCTCCTTCAGCGACTCGGGCAGCACCTTGAACGCGACGACGCGGTCGAGCACGGTGTCCTCGGCCTTGTAGACGATGCCCATCCCGCCGCGCCCGAGCGTGTCGCCGATGATGTAGCGGCCCGAGACGGCGCCCGACGCGAGGCCCGCGCCGGCGGCCTCGGCCTCGGCCCGCTGCGCCGCCTGCGCCCGCGCGCGCTCGAGGCGCTCGGCGGCGTCGCCGTGGTGGACGTCGAAGGCGACGATCTTCTCGTAGAGCGCGTGCGCATCCGCCCACTCGCCCTGCGCCTCGTGGACGGTGGCGAGCGCGTAGTAGGCGTCGACGCTCTCGCGGTCGAGCTCGCGGTCCTTCACCGCCTCGCGCAGCTTTGCGGCCGCGAGCGAGTGCTGCTGCTGGTCGCGGAAGATCGTCCCGAGCAGCGCCGACGCGCCCGCGTAGTCGGGCGAGTCCGCGGCGACCTTCTGCAGCGCCCCGATCGCGGCCTCGGTCCGTCCGGCGTCGAGGTGGATCCGGCCGGCGCGCAGGCACTCTCCGGCCTTCTCGAGCAGCTCGGCCTCGCGGGCGCTGTCGCCGGCGAGCGCGAACAGCTCCGCCGCCTCGCCGTAGCGCCCGGCGCGCTCGTAGTTCTCGGCCGCGCGCTCGCGGTCGCCGGCGAGCCCGAACATCTCGGCCGCCTGCGCGCCGTCGCCGAAGCGCTCGTAGCATTCGCCGGCGCGGTCGTAGCGCTCGACGAGGCGGTACAGGTCGCCGGCCTCGAGCCACTCGCCGGCGCGCTCGAACTGGCGCGCCGCCTCCTCGGAGTTGCCGCGGTCGCGATGGTGATCGGCGAGCACGCGCGCCGCGCGCTCGGCCTGCCCGAGCCGCTCGAGCAGCGCCGCGCCGCGCGCCGCGTCGCGCCCCTCGAGGTAGAGCTCGGCGGCCCGCTCGAGGTTTCCCGACCGCTCGAAGATCTCCGCGGCGGGCACGAATGCCTTGCCCTTCGCGAGCACCTCGCCGGCGAGGTCGAGGCGGCCGGCGCGCTCGTAGAGGTTCCCCGTCATGCGCACGAGCTTCTGGTGCTCGGCCACCTTCTTCGCGTCTCCGGAGTGGCCGGCGCCCTCCTCGGCGATCACCTTCTCGAGGCACTCGGCCGCGAGAACCCAGTCCTCGCAACGGATGTAGGCCTTCGCGGCGTGCCGGTGGAACTCGCAGCGCCGGTAGCACTGCGCCGCGCGCCGGTCCTGACCGGCCTTCTCGTACATCTCGGCCGCGACGCTGACGTTGCCGGTCTCGAGATAGGCGTCGGCCGCGCGCTCCCACTGCTCCTGCTGGGCGAAGATCGCTCCGGCCGACTCGAGCTTGCCGGCCTTCTGGTACAGCTCGGCCGACTCGAGGAAGCGGTTCTGGTCGTGGCGGACCTCGGCCGCGCGCTCGTACTCCTCGGCGCGCACGAAGTACCCGACCGCATCGTCCTGGAGGCCGACCGCGAGGCACAGCTCGGCGGCCTCGTGCGGCACACCGCGACGGGCGATGCGCGCGGCCTCCTTGCGCGCCTGGCGCAGGTCGCGGGCTCCGGCCTCGGGCGCGCCTCCGTCCTCGGTGTCGGCGTCGCCGCGCCGTCCGCCCGGCAACAGCGTCGCGATCAGCACGACGAGACCGAGCGGCCCGACGACGAAGCGGCCCGGGAACCCCGCGAGCCACCCGAGCGCATCGTCCGCGTCGACGCTGCGGACGCCGAGCGCCGGCAGCGCGCGCTCGAGCAGCGCTTCGGCGCCGCCGCGCGCCGGACCGACACCGGCGGCGGCCGGTGCGTATGCGAGCGCGAGGCCGAGGCCCCCGGCCAGGACCCAGACGACCGCGACGGTCGCCAGCAGCGTCTTCGCAAGCGCTCGCACCGCTCCCCCGCACCCTTCTCCGCGTCTCCGGCCGTATCGGCCCGACCGGCGGGCGGTTTGAGCCGGGGGCGAGGGGCGGTCCGGGTCCCTGCCCTCCCGGGCGGGAGCTGCCGGGCACGGAGCGTGCCCCAGGATCCGGCGACGAGAACCGGGCCCGGCGACAGCGGAGGCCACTGCTCGACTCCGCTCGGCTGCGCCTCGCTCACTGTGATGCCCTTCGGGCATCCGTGGTCTCGGCGGAGCGGCTCTGCGAGCCGCAAACCGCCGAGCTGCCGCGCGCGGCTCGCCGCGCTGGACCTAGAAGAGCTTGCGCTGCCCGGGGGCCCGCTCGGGGCCGTCGAGCCCGAGGTGGCGGTAGCAGCGCGGCGTCGCGACGCGGCCGCGCGGGGTGCGCGCGACGAAGCCCTCGTGGATCAGGAAGGGCTCGACGACGTCCTCGAGCGTGCCCTTGTCCTCGCCGACCGCGACGGCGAGCGTCTCGAGCCCGACCGGGCCGCCGTCGAACTTCTCGACCAGCGTGTGCATCACGAGCCGGTCGAGGCGGTCGAATCCGCCGCGGTCTACCTCGAGCCGCTCGAGTGCGTAGCGCGCCAGCTCGCCGTCGACCGTTGCCTCGCGCCCCTGCTGGACGTCGGCGAAGTCGCGCACGCGCCGCAGCAGGCGGTTGGCGACGCGCGGCGTGCCGCGCGAGCGCCGGGCCACCTCATGACGCGCGTCGGGCTCGAGCGCGATGCCGAGCACGCGACCCGAGCGGACCAGGATGCGCTCGAGGTCGGCCGGTGGATAGAACTCGAGCCGCGCGGTCCAGCCGAAGCGGTCGCGCAGCGGCGACGTCAGCAGCCCGGCGCGGGTCGTCGCGCCGACCAGCGTGAAGCGCGGCAGCGAGAGGCGCATCGCGCGCGCGCCGGGCCCCTGCCCGATCAGCAGGTCGAGCTGGAAGTCCTCCATTGCCGGGTAGAGGATCTCCTCGACGGCCGGCGCGAGCCGGTGGATCTCGTCGATGAACAGCACCTCGCCGCCCTCGAGGCTCGACAGCAGCGCCGCGAGGTCGCCCGGGCGCTCGATCGCCGGGCCACTCGTCGTGCGCAGCGGCGCGCCGAGCTCGTGCGCGACGACGCCGGCCAGCGAGGTCTTGCCGAGCCCGGGCGGGCCGTGGAAGAGAACGTGGTCGAGACACTCGCCGCGCTCGAGCGCGGCGCGGATGAAGACGCCGAGGTTCTCGCGCAGCCGGTCCTGGCCCACCATCTCCGCGAGCGTGCGCGGGCGCAGGCGCTCCTCGATCTGCGCCTCGCCCGGCAGCGCCTCGAGCGCGAGCTCACTCGACCTCGCCTCGGACTCGATCATCGGGCGAGCCTCTTCAGGGCCGCGCGCACCCAGTGCTCGACGTCGGCGTCTTCGGCGACGTCGGCGCCCTCGAGCGCACGCTCGGCCTGCTGCTTCGGATAGCCGAGGTTCGTCAGCGCCGACAGGGCCTGCTCGCGGGCCTCGGGCGCGGCCGCGGCCGCCGTCGGCGCGCCGCGGCCGCTCGCGCGCAGCGCGAGCTCGAGCTCGTCGGCCCGGTCGCGCAGCTCGACGAGGATGCGGTCGGCCATCTTCGCGCCGACGCCCGGCACCGCGCGCAGCGGCGCACCGTCGCCGGCGCGGATCGCGCGCAGCAGGCCTTCGGGGTCGATGCCCGAGAGCACCGTCTGCGCGAGCTTCGGCCCGACGCGGCTCGCGCGCAGCAGCAGCTCGAACGCGGTGCGCTCGACCGCGGTCGCGAAGCCGAAGAGCTGGAGCGCGCCCTCGCGCGCGTGCGTGTGGACGTGGAGCGCGACCGTCTTCCCCTCGTCGGGCAGCGCCGCGAAGGTCGACAGCGGCACCAGCACCTCGTAGCCGACGCCGCGCACGTCGATCACGACGCGCGTCGGCGCGCGCTCGAGCAGCACGCCCTCGAGACGGGCGATCACCGCGCGACCCCGTGGGCGCTACGGGTGGCTCCGGCGCGACCCTGCAGGAGTTCGAGACGGGCGATCACCGCGCGCGCCTCACGCGACCGGTCCAGAGCGCGGCGCGCGGACGGGGCCGCGAACGCGGCGCCGGGCGCCGCACCCGCTCGAGCGCACCGGCGTGCGCGTGGCAGATCGCCGCCGCGAGCGCGTCGGCCGCGTCGGCCGGCGGCGCGTGCTCGAGCGCGAGCAGCCTCCGCACCATCCGCTGCATCTGCGGCTTCGCGGCCCGGCCGTGACCCGAGACGGTGAGCTTGATGCGGGCCGGGGCGTACTCGACCATCGGGACCGCCGCCGCGCCGAGCACCGACAGCGCCGCGCCGCGCGCCTGGCCGAGCACGAGCGCCGCACGCGGGCTCGCGGCGACGAACACCTCCTCGACGCTGGCGACGTCGGGCCGGTAGCGCTCCACGAGCTCGGCGAGGTCGGCCGCGAGCGCGGCGAGGCGCGCCGGCAGCGTCGCGCCGCCGAGCGGGCGCAGCACGCCGTGCGCGACCCAGCGCAGCTCGGCGCCGACGCGGTCGACGACCCCGTAGCCGGTCGCTCTCGAGCCCGGGTCGACCCCGAGGATGCGCAGGCGCGCAGCGGCGCCCGGCGGGCCCTGACCCTGCGATCGCTGGTTCTCGATGGCTCGTACCGGCGGGCCCGCGCTCAGAGGCGTGAGGACCGGGCGCCGCGTTCTGTCGCGCGGGGGGTGGCCGCGCGGCCCAAGCTTAGGCCGACCCGGCGATCCGGGCCATCTCCTCCTCGGAGATGTCGAAGTTCGCGTAGACGTTCTGGACGTCGTCGAGGTCCTCGAGCGCGTCGGCGACGCGCAGCATCGTCTCGGCGTCGCCGCCCGCGAGCGGCACGGTCGTGCTCGGCTCCATCGTCACCGCGCTCTCCGCCGGCGCGAAGCCCCGGGAGGCCAACGCCTCGCCGACCGCCGCGAACGCGGCCGGCGTCGTCACGACCTCGACCTCGCCATCCGACTCGACGACGTCGTCGGCGCCGGCCTCGAGCGCCGCCTCCATCAGCGCGTCGAGATCGAGCGACGCCGCGTCGAAGCGCAGCACGCCGCGCTTCTCGAACAGGTACGCCACGCAGCCACTCGCGCCGAGGTTGCCGCCGAAGCGCGTCAGGACGTGGCGGACCTCGCCGACCGTGCGGTTTCGATTGTCGGTCAGCGCCTCGACGAAGATCGCGGTTCCCCCGGGGCCGTAGCCCTCGTAGACGACCTCCTCGTACGCGGCGCCGCCGCCCTCGCCGGTGCCCTTGCGGATCCCCCGCTCGATGTTGTCCTTCGGCATGTTCGCAGCGCGGGCCTTCTCGATCGCGAGCCGCAGCCGCGGGTTCGCGCCGGGGTCGCCGCCAGCGACGCGCGCGGCCGTCGCGATCTCGCGGATCAGCTTCGTGAAGATCTTTCCGCGCTTGGCGTCGACGGCGCCCTTCTTGCGCTTGATCGTGGACCACTTGGAATGGCCGGACATACCGCAACTCCCCGAAGGAGAAGGGGTTTAGCACGCGGCTGGGGCCGCTCCAAGCGGCGGGACGCGGGCCTCCAGCGACTCCTGCCGCCTGCCGATACGTCGGGCGAACGCGGCTGCGGGGAGCGCATCGAGCATGGCGGAGATTGCGGTCGGCATCGACCTGGGGACGAGCAACTCGTGCGTCGCGGTGGCCCGCAAGCGCCGCGTCGACGTGCTCCCGAACGCCTACGGCGAGAGCACCACCGCGAGCGTCGTGAACCTCGGCGCCAACGGGTCGATCACGGTGGGCAACGCCGCGAAGGCGAACATCATCCACGATCCGAAGAACACGATCTACTCCGCGAAGCGCCTGATCGGCCGCTACTTCTTCTCCGAGGAGGTCAAGAAGGCGCGCGCGATCTGCTCGTACGACATCGTCGAGGGCGAGAACCACAGCGTGCGCATCCGGGTGCGCACCGAGGTGTTCAGCCTGCCCGAGATCTCCGCGATGGTGCTGCGCGAGATGAAGTCGATCGCGGAGTCGCGGCTCGGAAAGGCGGTGGCGAAGGCCGTCGTGACGGTGCCCGCGTACTTCAACGACAACCAGCGCCAGGCGACGCGCGACGCGGCGCGCATCGCCGGGCTCGAGGTGCTGCGGATCCTGAACGAGCCGACCGCGGCCGCGCTCGCCTACGGCTTCGGGCGCGACCTGAACCAGAAGGTCGCGGTCTACGACCTCGGCGGCGGCACCTTCGACATCTCGGTGCTCGAGATCGGCGAGGACGTGTTCGAGGTGTTGTCGACGAGCGGCGACACCTTCCTCGGCGGCGACGACTTCGACGACCGCGTGATCGACCTGCTCGCCGACGAGTTCCTCGCGCGCGAGGGCATCAACCTGCGCAACGACCCCTTCGCGCTCGAGAAGCTGAAGGTCGCCGCCGAGTCGGCGAAGAAGTCTTTCTCGGTCGAGGACGAGATCGAGATCCGGATCCCGGACGTCATCACCGCCGCCGACGGCAGTACGCGCTCGATCGAGCGCCGCATCGAGAAGCAGGAGTTCTGGTCGCTCGTGCAGGACCTCGTCCTGCGGACGTTCAAGGTGTGCGACGAGGCGCTACAGGAGGCCGGCGTCGTCGCGCGCGATCTCGACGGCGTGATCCTCGTCGGCGGGCCGACGCGGCTGCCGGCGATCCGCGAGGCCGTCGCCGAGTACTTCCAGCAGGAGCCGAAGCACGACGTCGACCCCGACGAGGTCGTCGCGCTCGGCGCGGCGATCCACGCCGCGTCGCTCGTGGACCAGGGCGGAGACGCCTACCTGCTCGACGTGACGCCGCTGTCGCTCCAGGTCGGCGTCGCCGGCGGGCTGTCGGAGCCGGTGATCGAGCGCAACACGCCGGTGCCGATCGAGCAGACGCGCACCTTCACGACCGCGCGCGACGACCAGGAGTCGGTGACGATCCGCGTGTTCCAGGGCGAGTCGCGCGAGGCCAGCGAGAACGAGCTGCTCGGCCAGTTCGAGTTCTCGGGCTTCCGCCGCGGCCGCCGCGGCGAGGTGGAGATCGACGTCACCTTCGAGATCGACACCGACGGCATCGTCAACGTGACCGCGAGCGACAAGGCCACGGGCCAGCAGGCCTCGACGCGCATCACGCTGTCGTCCGGGCTGAGCGAGCGCGAGATCCGCGACATCATGCACCGCGGCGTCGCCGACCGGGTGCAGACGCCCGCCGCACCGCCGATCGACCGGGTGCAGACGCCGGCCGCACCGCCGATCGACCGGGTGCCGGCCCCCGCGGCCGACCGCGCGCCAGCGGTTGCGCCGGCCCCGCAGGTCGCCGCCGCAACGCCGCCGGCTCCGGCCGCGGCGCCGCCCGCCCCGACCCCCGCGCTCGACGACGGCGACGACGACCTCGCGCTGCTCGACGACGACGCGCTGATCCCGATGGCGAGCGCCGAGGAGCGCGCGTCGCTGTTCGGCGAGCCCGGCTCGGCGGCGCTGCCCGCCGAGCTCGACCTCGGCTCGGCCGAGCTGCTCGACGGCGACCCGGGCGAGCCGGTCGAGCTGATTCCGGACGAGGCGACGACCCAGCCCGACGCGCCGCTCGCCGCGGAAGAGGCGGCGGAGCCCGCCGACGTCGACGAGCTGGAGATCGAGCTCGACGCGGAGGAGCTCGCCGACCTCGACACCAGCGACCTCGACGCGGTGATGGTCGGCGGCGACGACGGAGACCTGTTCGGCGATCCCGACGGCGATCTCGCCGACGAGGAACCGAAGGGTCGCCCGTGAGCCTCGCGCCGAGCGAGATCGTGGCGCTCGCCCGCATCATCGAGGAGCTGGACTACTACCAGCTGCTCCATCTGGAGCGCGATGCGAACGCCGGCCAGGTGAAGCGCGCCTATCACGAGACGTCGCGCTCCTTCCACCCCGACGCGAACCGCAACCTCGAGGGCGAGACGCGGGACGCGGCGAAGCGCATCGCGATGCGAGTCTGCGAGGCCTACGCGGTGCTCCGCGACCCGCGCCGCCGCCAGGCCTACGATCGCCACCTCGAGTCGGGCGACGCGGTCCGGATCCAGCTCGCCGAGGCCGAGGCCGAGGCCGGCCGCCAGGACAGCGAGGAACGCGGCGGCCGGACGCCCCAGGGCCGGCAGTTCTTCAAGCTCGCCGAGAAGGACCTCGCGCGACGCGACTTCGCGAGCGCCGCGCGCAACCTGCAGACGGCGCTGACCTTCGAGCCCGACAACGCGCTCTTCCGCTCGAAGCTCGAGCGCGTCAAGCGCGACTGGCGCTGAGAGCGGGCGAAGCCCGCGCCGCACTTCCGCGCAGCTCCGACGCCGCGGAGCCGCTGCGCTACCCTGCCGCCCCGTGTCGTCGCGCGCGCTCCGATCGTCACGCGTCGTGCCGCTGCTGGCTGCCCTCGTCGCGACGGCGCTCTCGACCGGCTGTGGAGGCGACGACGCGCCCTCCGCGGAGGCCAAGGCCGCGGCCGGCGCCCACGCGGAGCCGGCGGGCGCGGCCACTGCGAAGCCGAAGCGCAGCGAGCAGCCGCTGCCGGCCTTCTCCGGCTGGTCGCTCGACGACGAGCGCGTCCAGATCGCCGAGCTGATCGGCCGGCGCCTCGTGCTCTTCTTCTTCGACCCGGGCGCGCGCGAGGCGGACGTGGTCGCGCAGGCGACCGCTCGCGTCGCGGCGCTGCGCAGCCGCCACAACTTCGAGGTCGTCGGCGTCGCCTCCGGCGCGCCGCGCGAGGCCGCGCGGGCCTTCGCCGAGCGCCACGGCGTCGACTTCCCGGTGATCGACGATGCGTCGCGCCGGATCTCGCAGCGCTTCGGGCTCGAGACGCCGGCGGCGGTCCTCGGCGCCGACGCCGAGGGCTACATCGTCTGGGGCTTCGCCCACTTCCCGACCCAGGCACCGGACGCCGTGTCGCTGATCGAGCAGCAGCTGCGCGACTCGCTGCGCATCCCGAGCGACGACGGCACCGCGCCGGGCGAGCGCCCGATGGCTCCGACCTTCACCGCGCGCCGCCTCGACGGCGACGAGCCCTTCGACCTCGCTGCGCACCGCGGCGAGCCGGTGCTGCTGCTCTTCTTCCTCCACACCTGCCCGCACTGCCACGAGGCGCTCGAGTTCCTGAAGGACGCGCTCGCCGATCTCCCCGAGGACAAGCGCCCGCTGCTCGTCGGCCTCGAGCTGACCGGCCGCACCGACGCGGTGCGCAGCACGCTGCGCAAGGACGGCCTCGACTTCTTCCCGGTGATCTTCGACGAGGGCGGCGCGGTGCAGGCCGCGTACGGCTCCTTCGCCGGCGTCCCCGACCTCGTGCTGATCGACCGCGAGGGGCGCATCGCCGGCCGCATTCAGGGCTGGCGCGCCGAGACGGACCCGCCGCTGCTGCGCATGCGGATGGCGAAGCTCGCCGGCGCGCCGGTGCCGATGCTGCTGCGCAAGGAGGGCTACTCGGGCAGCGAGGTCTGCGGCATCTGCCACGAGAGCGAGCACCGCACCTGGGAGCTGACGCAGCACGCGCGCGCCTTCGACACGCTGGTCACGCACGGCGCCGATTCGGATCCCGAGTGCGTCGGCTGCCACGTCGTCGGCTTCGGCGAGGCGGGCGGCTACCGGATCTCGCCGGCGACGCGCGACCTCGAGGACGTCGGCTGCGAGTCGTGCCACGGCCGCGGCGGGCCGCACCTGTCGCCGGGCTTCGTCCGCGACGACGACTACGCTCCGGCCTGCCTGACCTGCCACGACCCGAAGCACTCGCTCGGCTTCGAGTACGCGAGCTTCCTGCCGAAGGTGTCGCACGCGGAGAACGCCCGGATCCTCGCGCTGCCGGCGGCCGAGCGCGATCGCATCCTCGCCGAGCGCGGCGCGCCGCGCGAGAACCTGCTGCCGACCGCTGCGGCGCACGTCGGATCCGAGGCCTGCCGAAGCTGTCACCCGAGCGAGTTCGCGACCTGGTCCGGCGGGCCGCACGCGCGGGCGGTCGGGTCGCTCGCGGCGCAGGGCAAGAGCGGCGCAGCCGAGTGCCTGCGCTGCCACACGACTGGCTTCGGGCGTCCGGGCGGCTTCCCCGCCGATGCGGTGCCGGCGGGTCACGCCGACCTCGCTCGCGTCGGCTGCGAGTCGTGTCACGGACCCGGCGCCGACCACGTCGCCGACGGCGCGACGAAGCTCGGCACGATCGTCTCGCTCGGTGACAAGTGCGACTCGTGCGTGATCCTGCAGATCTGCGGCTCGTGCCACGACGACGCGAACGACCCGGGCTTCGAGTTCGAGGTGCTCGACAAGATCGAGCGCATCCGCCACGGAACGATCGAGGCCGGGACCGGCAAGCCACTGGACCCGAAGGCCGGTGCGCCGCAGGCCTCGGTGCCGCCGACCGGCGCCGGCCTCGTCGCGCGCGCCTTCGCCGCGCACGAGGCGCGCGAGGCGGCGGAGCGCCGCGCGTGGACGCGCTGAGCGCCGAGCTGCGCGGCTGCATCGCGTCGGCGCGCGCGTGGCTCGCCGAGCTCGCCGAGGAGGGCGTCGAGCGGGCGCCCGCTCCGGCGCCGGACCCGGCCGAGTCCCCCGCGCCCGAGCCGGCCCGCCTCGCGGCGCCCGAGCCGGCCTCGAGCCAGCTCGGCCTGCTCGCGCCGGCGGCGCCGGGGAAGGTGTCCCCGACGCTCGAGACCATCCGCGAGGCGCTCGGCGACTGCCGGCGCTGCCGGCTGTGCGAGGGCCGCAGCCGGATCGTGTTCGGCGACGGCAATCCGCACGCGTCACTGATGTTCGTCGGCGAGGGGCCGGGCGCCGAGGAGGACC
>CAZQYK010000551.1:0-6603 GCA_964597285.1 uncultured Spirochaetales bacterium | reverse complement strand
CTGCTCGGCGAGCCCTTCGACCCGGCGCGCGACCCCCAGGCCGTGCTCGAGGTCGCGTACGCGCTGGTGCACGGCGCGCGCTTCGTCGGGCTCGCATCGGTCGCGAGCTCGCTCTTCCTCGGCGCCGAGCGCCGCCCGCCGGCGGCGCCGGCGCTCGCGGCGCTGCTGACGGCCGTATTCTTCGCCGGCCTCGTCGTGCTGTCGCTCGGCTTCTGGTTCCTGACTGGCGAGCCGATGTGGCGCGTGATCGGCAGCGACCGCTTCGCGCTCGCGAACGGACTCGCGTCGCTCGCGATGGCGCTGACGCTGACCTACGCGTTCCGGACGCGCTGGAAGCGCCCGGCGCCCGACACCGGCCCGCCCCCCGGCGGCCGGCCCCGGACGGGCGGCCCGTCCCGGCCGCACGGGCGCAGCCGGCCGGTGCGCGGCCCAGTCGTCCACCACCGCGACCTCCAGGCCGCGTTCCTCGACCCGCCGCAGCGGCTGCCGCGATGATGACGAGGCTCGCCGAGATGCACACGCGCGACGAGCGCGAGGCGCGCCTCGACCCCGAGTGGCTGCACCTGTTCCCCCTCGCGTCGATGGCGGCCTCGCTGCGCGAGGAGCCCGAATACCGCGAGAACGGCCAGAGCGGGATCCTGCTGATGAAGACCGAGCACCTGCGCGTCGTGCTCGAGGTCGCGAGCGAGGGCGCGGAGATCGGCGAGCACACCGTCGCCGGCCCGGCCGTCGTCTACGTGCTCGAGGGCACGCTCGAGCTCACCTGCGTCGACCAGATGCGCGTCGCGAAGGCCGGCGAGATGATCGTCGTGCCCCACGACCGCCCGCGCTCGATCGTCGCCGAGAGCGACGTCGCATTCCTGTTGGCGATCTCGATCGACGAGCCCGCCTAGCCCAATCACGGACGGCCGGTCGACGTGACCGTCTCGCAGGTGCTGCGCCTCGGCTCGTGCTCGCCGCAGCCGGCGTGACTGCACGCGCAGCTTCCGGGCAGGTCCGCCTCGCCGGGCAGGCTCTCCTGCTCCTGAGCGTTCGCGCAGTAGGGGCTGCAGTAGCGCCGGCCGCGCGGCACCGTGCAGCCGCACACCTCGTGGCGGCAGTGCTGCGGGTCGGTCGCGAGGTTCCTCGTCATGCGGCGTCGAACTCCGACAGGAAGACGTCGTACAGCCGGCGCAGCTCGGCCAGCGGCTTCGGGTGGTCGTCGACGCGCAGGTCGAGGTTGACGTCGGTCATCGCCTCGCGCGGCGGCACGACCTTGATCGCCGCCGACTGCCGCCCGCGCTGGTCGCCGCCGGCCCGCTGCGCCGCCTCGAGCGCGGTGAGCAGCCGCGCGCCGAGGCTCTCGCCGCCGGCGCTCTCGAAGGCCTCGATCATCCGCTCGACCACCGCCGGCCCCGCGAGCATGTTGCCCGCGGCGACGCAGCGGTCGCCGAAGAGGTGGAGCTTCGCGTCCTCGCAGCCGCGGCCGGTGTGCGCGGCCTTCCGGTTGCGGTGGTCGATCGCGACGATCTGGCGCGCCGCGCGGCCCGGGTCGGCCGCGAGCACGCGGTCGAGCGCGAGCTGCGGGTGTCGGCCGAGGTCCATGCCGTCGAGCACGCGCTCGCCGAGCCCGAGATGCGCGTAGTGCTGGGTGTTGACGACGCCGACGCCGACCCGCGAGTACGAGACGGTGCCGCCGACCGCGGTCGAGCAGCTGGCCACGCCGGAGCCGATCTCCCGCGTCCTCGCGTCGAGCGCGACGATCGAGAAGGTCATCGGAGCCTCGCGTCCTTCGTCGCCGGGTCCGGCCCGCGCTCCGACGAGTGCGACGCCCCGCCGCCGAACTCGTGGCGCAGCACCAGCGCGAGCGCGCCGGTCGAGAGCAGGACGATCAGCACCTCGCTCGCAGCCGAGATCGCCGGCCGCACGCCGAGCCAGAGGCTCTCGAGCAGCGCGGCGGCGACGAGCGTCGCACCGAGCGCGAGCAGTGCGACGATCGTCCACGGTCGCCCGAGCCACATCCCGAGCGCCGTCGCGACGGCGGCGGCGACCTGGAGCCCGTAGGCGACGAAGAGCGCCGGGACGAGCGCGCTCTCGTAGAGCACGAAGCCGACCGCGGCGCGCTCCACCGCGAGGCCGACGAGCAGCATCGCGAGCAGGATCTGCCAGAGAGGACGGTCCATGCCCTCCTGCGGTGCATCATCCGTGCCAGGCTCTCGGGAAGCGCGCAGGAGCGGGCACGGCCCTTGCAGCTTCCGCTCCGTCGGAGAAGAAGGTGCAATCAGGAGGAACGCCATGCCCGCCGCCGAGATCCCTCGGAGCCACCTCGACCTGTTCGAGAAGAAGTCCTTCGCGCACCTCGCGACGCTGATGCCCGACGGACAGCCGCAGTCGACGCCGGTGTGGTGCGACTTCGACGGCACGAACGTCGTGATCAACACCGCGAAGGGCCGCCAGAAGGAGGAGAACTTCAGCGCCGATCCGCGCGTCAGCCTGTCGATCACCGACCCCGACGACCCGTACCGCTATCTCGAGGTGCGCGGCCGCGTCGTCGAGCAGAGCGACGTCGACGCCGACGCGCACCTCGACCAGCTCGCGCAGCGCTACCTCGGCCGCGACTACCCGCCGCACGACGGCGAGGAGCGCGTCGTCGTGCGCATCGAGCCGGAGCACGTGACCTACCGCTAGGCGCTAGGCGCGCCCCGCCCGGGCCGACTCAGAAACCGTGAAGGAATCCGGGTTCGCAACCCATTGCCATCGACGTCTTCGAGACCACTGTTCGACTCCGCTCGGCTACGCCTCGCTGCGCGCTCGCTTCGCTCGCTTGCACTCAGTCCGGCTCGTCGCGCGAGAGCCGGCTCGCGAAGCGCTCCTCGAGCGCGCCGAGCGCCGGCACGAGCACGACCATCGCGCCGGTGACGATCGCTGCGAGGGGCGCGTGGCCGAGCGCCACCGCGATGCCGATCGCCGCGGTCACCAGGATCGACGCGGCCGTCGTCAGCCCCTCGACGCGGCCCGACCGTTCGTGGAGGATCGTTCCGGTGCCGAGGAAGCTGATGCCGATGACGATCGCCTGGATGATCCGGATCGGGTCGGTGCGCACGCTCATGCCGGTCTCTTCGCGGAAGTCCGCGACGACGGCGAAGCCGAGCGTGAGCAGCAGCGCTGCGGCGGTGGCGACCAGCATGTGCGTGCGCAGACCCGCCGGCTTTCCGGCGATCTCCCGCTCGAGCCCGATCGCGGCCCCGAGCGCCGCCGCGATGCCGATGCTGCGCAGCGCCTGTCCGAGCTGGAGCTCGTCCATCGGTGCCTCCCGACTCACGGGCGATGCAAGCGCGATGCCGTCCGCGCCGCTCCCCGGCGGGCCGAGCTCGGAAGCTCAGAAGCTCAGAAGAGCGGGATCTCGCCGCGCTCGACCGCGTCGAGCAGCGAGCGCAGCCGACGCTCGAGCGCGTCGATCTCGCCCGGCTCGAGGCCGAGCTGGAGCACGCCGTCGTCGCTCGTGCGCGCGCCGAGCTCGGCCTCGAAGGGCGGCGACGGCTCCGCCGCACGCAGCACGCCGTCGGGGTCCTCGCGCAGCTCGGCGACGACGCGCAGCGCGTCGAGCTCCGCGTCGCCGACGGCGCGCAGGCGCTCGATCGCGTCGCGCGGCAGCCCGGGCACGCGGATCTCGTCCCAGTGGGGCTGGAAGAAGTCGTACAGCTCCCAGCCGAAGGTGATGCCGTTGTCGATCGAGTACAGGCGCGGCGCTTCGCGATCGGTCGAGGCCAGCTGGTTCCCCGGTCTCGTGTCGCGGTTGCGCACCAGATAGGTGAGCAGGTTGTAGTGCGCGACGGCGCGCGCATAGCGCGCGTCGCGGTAGAAGCGCTCCTCGTCGAGCAGCAGGTCGATCGGCTCCACGTCCTGGAGCCACAGCGAGAGCGCGCCGAGCACGCAGCGCCCCCGCGACAGGTTCGGCTCGGTCTCGGGGTCGACGCGGCGGTACTCCGAGACCGGGATGCAGCGCGCGGCGGTCGTCGGCACCACGTACTCGTCGGGGTCGAGGAACCACTTCTGGATCTCGTAGGCGGCGATCTCGCGGCGCGGCGTGTTGTTCCAGCCCTCGCCGCCCGGCGGCGCTGCCTTCCACTTGAGCTCGAGCGTGCGTCCCGACTCCGGAAAGTGCGCCTCGATGCGCAGCGCGCCCATCACGCCGCCGCCCGCGTGCTCGAACTCGCGCACGTCCATCGCGCGCTCGCGCAGCGTGCGCTCGATCTCCGGCGGAGGCATCGGGAAGTTCGAGGCCTCGCCACCCGCGTCAGCGCTCGCGAGCCGCTGCGTCCAGCCCTCGGGCGGCGGGGCGTGGCGGACCTGGGACACGCAGCCGAGCCAGAGACCCGCGGCGGCGCATCCGAGCAGGAGCGGGATCCGGGAGCGTCGCATCGGGGCACCTCGCGTCGTGCGGGGCGTCGCCCGCGCCCGCCTGGCCGAGCACGATCCGTGCCAGGAGGGTCGTCCGGCGCGGCGCGTTGTAGGTCTTGCCGACGCGCGGCGCGCTCGGGCCCCGTGGCGCCTCCGGGGCCCTGGCATGTGCGTTGCACCTCGACGGGCCAGGAGGAACGAGAGATGAAGTTCGAGATCCCGCCGCTTCCGTACGCGAAGGACGCCCTCGCGCCGCACGTCGGCGCCGAGACCGTCGAGCTCCACTACGAGAAGCACCACAAGGGCTACCTCGACAAGCTGCGCAAGGCGATCGAGGGCAAGCCCGAGGCCGACGCGAGCCTCGAGGACCTGATCCGCACCCAGCACGGCGACGTCTTCGACAACGCCGCGCAGGTCTGGAACCACACCTTCTACTGGATGAGCATGAGGCCCGACGGCGGCGGCGATCCGTCGGCCGAGCTGCGCGAACGGCTCGAGCGGGCCTTCGGCTCGGTCGACGCGTTCCGGCGCGAGTTCGCCGGGGCCGCGAACGGCGAGTTCGGCTCCGGCTGGGCGTGGCTCGTCCAGGACGCGAAGGGCCGCCTCTCGGTGCGCAAGAGCTCGGACGCCGAGAACCCGCTGCAGCGCGGCCTCGAGCCGCTGCTGACGATCGACGTCTGGGAGCACGCCTACTATCTCGACTACCGCAACGAGCGCGCCCGCTACGTCGAGGCCTTCGTCGACCACCTGATCAACTGGGGCTTCGTGGCCTCGAACCTGTCGCTCCCGGCGGCCGCGGAGAAGGCGTAGGCCGCGGCGGGGCGGACGCTCCTCAGTCCGCCTCGCCGTGCACCTCGAAGGCCTGCACGAGCAGCGCCGCCGAGCCGTCGGCCTTGACCAGGATCAGCCCGCGGGCCGTCACGTCCTCGCCGACGTGCCGCTTCAGCTCGCCGCCGGCCGCGGCGTCCTCGACCGAGTTCTGGATCAGCAGGCCGTCGTCGTTGACCGAGACGATCGCGACGCGCTCGGGGCGCCCGAAGAAATCCTCCTCGACCGACTCGACGATCCCGCGCACGAACACGACGCGCGCCGGACGATTCGGGATCACCACCGGCACCGCGTTCACGACCGGCACGAACGCCTCGTCGCTCGCGTCGGCCGGACACGCCGCCGACGCCAGCTGGAGGCCGGTGGCGCGGTGCGGGCTCTCGAGCGCAGTCGCGCGCGACGCGAGCGAGAAGAGCGCCGCGCAGAACAGGAAGAGCGTCGAGAGCACGAGCTGCGTCCGCTGCGAAACGGGCCGGAACGTGGGTCGGAACGTCATGGCGACCTCCTCGCGGAATGCCCGCCGGCCGCCTCGAGCCGCGCGGTCCTCGTCGTCGGGACCTAGCGGTGCAACCTTCGTGCCCGGCGAGGTGCGCGAATGTGTCGGGGCGACCGGCGTCGCGGCGACGACGAGTCTCTGGTGGGCTCGTTCCGATCCGGTGACGCCGATCACTCGCGCTCGCTCGCCGTGTGGGCCACCGGCGCAAGACGGGACGTCGGTTTGTAGAAGCTGCCGCTCTGCGTGCGACGCGCCGCGTCGTGGCGCCCGGCCGACGCAGCACGGTGGCACGGCGGTTGCAGCCCGGCGGGGTGCACCCGAACGTGAGGAGGAAGACATGAGTCACCCCGACGCACGAACCCGCGCTGGCCGCATCGCCGCGGCGGGCGCGACCGCACTCGGAGCGCTCGGCATCGCGCTCGCGGGCTGCGCCGAGCGCGAGACCCCGCACGTCGGCGCCGCCGCCGACGTCGACTCCGCGGTGGCGACGCTCGAGCCGAAGGCGGGCAGCCGCGCGCGCGGCACCGTCGAGTTCGAGGAGATCGACGAGGGCCTGCGCGTACACGCCGACGTCAGCGGGCTGCCGCCCGGGCGCCACGCCTTCCACGTCCACGAGAAGGGCGACTGCAGCGCCGCCGACGCGTCCTCGGCCGGCGATCACTTCAACTTCGACGGAGACGCGAACCCGCGCCGCATCACCGGCAACCTCGGCGAGCTCGACGCCGGCACCTCCGGCCAGGCCGTCTACGAGACCGTCATCCCGCGCGCCGAGCTCGGCGGCGAGCGCAGCATCGTCTGACCCGCCGTCCACGTGCACGAGCGCGGCCACGACCCGATCCCGACCCCGGACGGCGCCGCCGGCGGCCGGATCGCGTTCGGGGTGAGGGCCAGCCCCAGCG
>CAZQYK010000550.1:0-9605 GCA_964597285.1 uncultured Spirochaetales bacterium | reverse complement strand
CTGTGCCGCGAGCGCCGCGCGGCGCTGTCGCCGCACGCGGTGGCCGGCGCGCACGAGGCCGCGGGCGCGCTCCCGGCCGCCGCGGTCGATGCCGCGCACCGCATCGTCACCGACGCGCCGCGCCTGACGCAGGCCTGGCTCGAGCAGACGCTCGCGGCGGGCCTGTCCGACGGGCACTACGTCGAGCTGCTCGGCGTCGTCGTGGCCACCGTCGAGATCGACGCGTTCCATCGCGCGCTGGGTCTGCCGCTCGAGCCGTTGCCGGAGCCGATCGCGGGCGAGCCGTCCGGCGAGCGGCCGCCGGGCCTGCGCCCCGGCCCGGGCTGGCTGCCGACGCTCGACCGCGACGGAGCGGTCGGCCCGTACGCCGACCTCTACCCCGACGTGCCGCGCGTCCCGAACGTGATGCGCGCGACGAGCCTCGTGCCCGACACCGTGCGGATGCTCCAGCGCGGGTCGGCCGCGCACTACGTGCCGCACGCGATCGTCGCGCGCGTCGGCGCCCCGACCGGCCGCGCGCTCACGCGCCCGCAGATGGAGCTGCTCGCGGGCCGCGTGTCCGCCCGCAACGAGTGCTTCTACTGAACGACGGCGCACGCGATGCTGCTCCGGGCGAGCGGCGAGAGCCAGGGCGAGGCGGCGGACCCGCGCGCGGTGACCGACCCGGCCGCGGCCGCCGCGAGCGGCGTGCCCGACGCCGAGCTGCTGCTCGCGTTCGCCGACGCGGTGATCGACCGGGATCCGGAGGCGACGGCGCGCGCGCGCGACGCGCTGCGCGCGCGCGCCGGCGACGCGGCCACGGTCGACGCGGCCGCGGTGATCGCGAACTTCGAGCGCATGGTGCGCGTCGCCGACGGCACCGGCATCCCGCTCGACGGCCCGGTGGCGTTCTTCAGCGCCGACCTGCGCTCCGAGATCGGCATCGACCGCGTCGCGGCGACCGCGAACGCCGGCCCGGCCGGCCGCGCCGTGCGCTGGGCGTCGCGCGCGCTCCAGCCGCTGCTGCGCGCGGCGATGCGGCGCTTCGGGGGATAGCGCGCCCGATCGGGGGCGATCCGTCGTACCCTGGGTCGCGATGATCGACCTCTACACGGCCGCGACCCCGAACGGCTGGAAGGCGTCGGTGGCGCTCGAGGAGCTCGCGCTGCCGTACCGCGTGCACGCGATCGACCTCGGCGCCGGCGAGCAGAAGACCCCCGAGTTCCTCGCGATCAACCCGAACGGCCGCATCCCGGCGATCGTCGACCGCGACGAGGGCGACCTCGCGGTCTTCGAGTCGGGCGCGATCCTGATCCACCTCGCCGAGAAGGCCGGGCGCCTGCTGCCGACCGAGCGCGGGCCGCGCGCGCGCGTGCTGTCGTGGCTGATGTTCCAGATGGGCGGGCTCGGGCCGATGATGGGCCAGGCGAACGTCTTCTTCCGCTACTTCCCGGAGAAGCTCCAGCCGGCGATCGACCGCTACCAGCACGAGTCGCGCCGCCTGCTCGAGGTGCTCGACGGAAGGCTGCGCGAGAGCGAGTGGCTCGGCGACGACTTCTCGATCGCCGACGTCGCGAACTGGTGCTGGGCGCGCACCTGGAAGTGGTCGGGCCTGTCGATCGACGGGCTCGACGGCCTGTCGCGCTGGCTCGACGCGATGCGCGCGCGCCCCGCGTGCAAGCGCGGCGTCGACGTGCCGGCGAAGGTGCGAAACCTGCTCGACGATTCGAAGGGCGCCGAGGCGTTCGCGAAGAACGCGCAGAAGATCCTTCAGCGTTAGTCGGTAAGAGGAGGAGGGGCGAGCGATGTCCGAGAAGTACCGGATCTTCGGGGTCGAGCTGTCGCCGTACTCGGTGAAGGTGCGCTCGTACTTCCGCTACAAGCAGATCCCGCACGAGTGGGTCGTGCGCGACCAGGCGGCGATGCCCGAGTTCCAGAAGCACGCGGTGCTGCCGATCATCCCCCTCGTGCTCGCGCCCGACGGCGGCGCGATGCAGGACTCCACGCCGATCCTCGAGGCCTTCGAGAAGCGCTTCCCGGAGCCGTCGATCCACCCCGACGAGCCGGTCGCCGCGTTCGTCTCGGCGCTGATCGAGGAGTTCGGCGACGAGTGGGGCAACAAGTGGATGTTCCACTACCGCTGGGCGCGCGAGGTCGACCAGCGCTCGGCCGCCGGCCGCCTCGTCGACGCGATGATGCCGGGCCTCGCCGGCGAGCAGCGCGACGGCATGATCGCCGGCCTGCGCGAGCGGATGGTCGGCCGCGTCTGGTTCGTCGGCTCGAGCCCGGAGACCGCGCCTCGGATCGAGCAGTCGTTCCAGGACGCGATGCTGCGCCTCGAGGAGCACCTGAAGGGCCGCCAGTATCTCTTTGGCGCGCGCCCCGCGTTCGGCGACTTCGGCCTCTGGGGCCAGGTCTACAACGCCTGGACCGACCCGACCCCCGGCGAGTTCCTGAACGACCGCGCCCCGAACGTCGTCGCCTGGGCCCAGCGCATGCTCGAGCCGAAGAACGAAGGCGGCTGGGAGAAGTGGGACGCGCTCGCCCCGACGCTGACCCCGCTGCTGCGCGAGCAGGTCGGCCAGCTCTTCCTCCCGTGGAGCGAGGCCAACGCGGTGGCGATCGCCGAGGGCAAGGAGGAGTTCACCGTCGACCTCGCCGGCGAGCCCTTCACCCAGAAGCCCCAGAAGTACCACGCGAAGTCGCTGAAGGCCCTGAAGCAGAAGTACGCCGCCGCGAACAGCCCCGAGCTCGACGCGCTGCTCGGGGAGGTGGGATGCTTGGAGGTGCTGCAGGCGGCCTGAAGGCGGATCGGTTCGCATTCTGGCGAGGACGCACTCGAGATCCGGCGAGCACCGCCACCCATGCGAGGCTGGCCGCGAAGGTCCAAGTGCCGCCCGAGGGGAAGGCCGCGAAGGTGCCGCCATTCTATCACGCGAGCCGCGGTCCCCACCGCCCGCCTCACCCGCCCAGTTCGAACCCCGCATACCCCTTCCCCGCGCACTCCTCGCACTGCGCGAGGTACAGCGGGAGGCCCGGGTAGTTCAAGAGCTGGCGCGGCTTGCCGGGGATGTTGGCGCCCATGTACCAGGAGTCGACCTGGCCTAGCAGCAGGCCGGACGCGAGGTTGGCGAGCTGATCGCCCCACATGGCCTCGGCCTCGGCGGTGGGCTCGATCCTGGTGAGGCCTCGGTCTCGGAGGTGCGCGAGGCAGTCGACGACCCAGTCGCCTTGCAGCTCGGCGCAGGTGGGGCCGTTGCAGAAGCCGGACGGGCTCTGGGGGCCGTAGAGGAAGAAGAGGTTCGGGAAGTGGCGTGTCGCGAGGCCGAGGTAGGTGCGCGCGCCGTCTGCCCACTTCTCCTTCATGCTCGTGCCGGTCGTCCCGCGCAGGTCGATCTGGGTGAGGCCGCCGGTGACGGCGTCGAAGCCGGTCGCGAGCACGAGCAGGTCGAGCTCGTGGTGGCCGTTTCGCGTTCGCACTCCGGTCGGCGTGATCTCCTCGATCGGGTCCTGGCGCAGGTCGACGAGGCGCACGTTCGGGCGGTCGAAGGTCTCGTAGTAGTCCTGCTCGAGCGACGGGCGCTTCGTGCCGAAGGGGTGCGGCGGCTCGGTGGGCGCGAGCATCTCGGCCACGGCCGGATCGCGCACACGCGCGCGCGTCTTGTCGCGCCAGAAGTCGTAGGCCGTGCGGTTTGCCTTCTCGTCGAGGCCGATGTCGAAGAAGTTCCCGGCCCAGAAGCGGAAGCCGCCCTGCGCCCACAGCTCCTCGTACACGGCCCGCCGCTCCTCGGGTGACACCTCGAGCGCGGACTTCTCGAGCGTGCCGAAGTCGAAGCCGCCGAAGGTCTCGCGCCGGCGGCGGTAGAGCTCCGGGTAGCCCTCCTTCATGCGGCGCTGCTCGTCGGCGTCGAGCCTGCGCTGCCGCATCGGGATCGCGAGGATCGGCGTGCGCTGGAACACCGTCAGATGCGAGGCCACCTTGCCGGCCTCCTGGACCACCTGCACGCCGCTCGCGCCGGTGCCGACGACGCCGACGCGCTTGCCCGCGAGCGAGAGCCCTTCCTGCGGCCAGTGCGCCGTGTGGTGGCACGCGCCGCCGAAGCGCTCGAGGCCGGGGAAGTCGGGCACATAGGCCTTCGCGGCGAAGCCGGTGCAAAGCACCAGGAAGCGCGCGCGAAGCGCCTCGCCGCGCTGGGTGCGGACGACCCAGCACGCCTCGTCCTCTCGCCACTCGCCGCCGGTGACGCGCGTGTCGAACGCGATGTCGCGACGCAGGTCGAGCACGCGGTCGACGTGGTCGAAGTAGCGGCGCAGCTCGTCCCAGGCCGGGAAGCGCTCGCTCCAGCTCCAGTCGCGCCACAGCGCCTCGTCCGAGAACTCGTAGAGGGGGACGTGCGAGTCGACGCGCGCGCCGGGGTAGCAGTTCCAGTGCCAGATGCCGCCGAGATCGGACCCGGCCTCGACGGCCCGCACGCGGAAGCCGAGCCCGCGCAGCCGGTGCAGCTGGTAGAGGCCGGCGAAGCCGGCGCCGACGACCAGCGCGTCGAGCGGCGCGCCCTCCGCGCCGGCCGTCACGCTAGAGCCCGCGCCCGCCGCCACGCCAGAGCCTCAGGCCGCCGAGGTTCGGTCACGCCGCCGCCGCCGTGCGCAGCTCCAGGCGGCGCGGGCCGCGCACCAGGAACGAGTCGACGCCCTGGCGCGGGCCGCGCCGCTCCAGGCGCACGAGCTCCGGCGCGAGCGCCTCGAGCGCGACGCGCGCTTCCAGGCGTGCGAGCGAGGCCCCCAGGCAGAAGTGCTGGCCGAAGCCGAAGCCCACGTGGCCCACCGGATTGCGCGCGAGGTCGAAGCGGTCGGGGTCCGGGAAACGCGCCGCGTCGCGGTTGGCCGAGCCGAGCAGCGGAGCGACGTAGGCGCCCTTCGCAATGCGCGTGCCGGCGAGCTCGACGTCGCGCGTCGCGGTCCGGAACACGACCTGCACCGGCGCGTCGAAGCGCAGCGTCTCCTCGACCGTGGGCGTGGCGAGCGAGGGGTCGGCGGCCAGCCGCGCGAGCTCTCCCGGATGGTCGAGCAGCGCGGACACCGCGTTGCCGATCAGGTTCGTCGTGGTCTCGTTCCCGGCGACGAGGAGCAGCACGACGAACTGCACGACCTCGCGCACCGTCAACGCCGCGTCACCCTGCTGCTCGGCGACGATCGCGCTCAGGAGGTCGTCGGCCGGATGGCGGCGCCGCTCTTCGGCGATGCGCTTCAGGTAGGGGATCAGCTCGAGCACGGTGTCCGTGAAGCGCGGCGCGTAGGGGTCATGGCGCCCGGGCCCGGTCGACGCCTCGACGATCGCGTCGGACCAGCGCTTGAAGTCCTGCCGCCGCTCGGGCTCGACGCCGAGCATCTCCGCGATGACCGTGACCGGCAGCGGGACGGCCAGCTCCTCGACGAGGTCGAAAGAGCCGCCGGCTCGCAGCTTCGCCATCGCGTCGGCGACGATCTCGCGGGCCCGTCCCTCCCATGCGAGGACGCGCCGCGGTGTGAAGCCACGGCTCACGATGTCGCGCATCGCGGTGTGACGCCCGCCGTCCTCGGCGATCAGGTTGCGCGCGGTGGTGAACTCGAGCGGGTTCAGGCGAGTGTGCCAGACCAGGCGCGCCACGAAGCGCAGCAGCTTCCAGCTGAGCGGAGGGAATCCCTCGTGCCCGTTGTTCACCAGGAAGGTGAACATCGCCCGCGACGAGAAGGTCTCGGAATTTCGCAGTACGAACATCACGTCGTCGTGGCGCGATACACACCATGCGCGCGTCGACGCCGACCAGTGCACCGGCGAGGAATCGCGCAGCTCGCGGTAGACGGGATAGGGGTCCTCGCGGCACTCGGGGCCGAGGGGGTCGAGGTCCGGACTCATCGCTCTCCTCCAGGGGCGCGCGAAGGGAGGCCGTGAGCGGAGGCGCTGGCTAGCGCTTCAGCGAGATCCCCGCCTTCTCGGCCTGCCGCTTCAGCTCGATGCGCGCGATCGTGCGGCGGTGCACCTCGTCGGGCCCGTCGGCGAGGCGCAGCGTGCGCATCCCGGCCCAGGCCTTCGACAGGAAGAAGTCCTCGGTCACGCCTCCGCCGCCGTGCGCCTGGATCGCGTCGTCGAGGATCGCGAGCGCGGCGATCGGCGCCTTCACCTTGATCATCGCGATCTCGGAGCGCGCCACCTTGTTGCCGACCGTGTCCATCATGTACGCGGCCTTCAGCGTCAGCAGGCGCGTGCACTCGATGTCGATGCGTGCGTCGGCGATGCGCTCTTCCCAGACGGAATGCTCGTAGATCTTCTTGCCGAAGGCGGTGCGGCTCATCAGGCGCTGGCACATCGCCTCGAGCGCGCGCTCGGCGAGCCCGATCGTGCGCATGCAGTGGTGGATGCGCCCGGGGCCGAGGCGCCCCTGCGCGATCTCGAAGCCGCGCCCCTCGCCGAGCAGCATGTTCTCGGCCGGCACGCGCACGTTCTCGAAGATCACCTCGCCGTGACCGTGCGGCGCGTCGTCGAAGCCGAAGACCGGCAGGTGACGCTTCACGGTGACGCCCTTCGCGGCGCGCTCGCACAGGATCATGCTCTGCTGCGCGTGCGCGGGGCCGTCCGGGTCGGTCTTGCCCATCACGATCAGGATCTCGCAGCGCGGGTCGAGGATGCCGGAGGTCCACCACTTGCGGCCGTCGATCACGTAGGAGTCGCCGTCGCGGCGGATCTCGGTGCGGATGTTCGTCGCGTCGGACGACGCGACGTCGGGCTCGGTCATCGCGAAGGCCGAGCGGATCTTTCCGTCGAGCAGCGGCTGGAGCCAGCGCTTCTGCTGCTCGGGGCTCCCGTAGCGCGCGAGCACCTCCATGTTGCCGGTGTCGGGTGCCGCGCAGTTGAACACCTCGGGCGCGAAGCCCACGCGCCCCATCACCTCGCACAGCGGCGCGTACTGGAGGTTCGTGAAGCCGGCGCCGTGGTCGCTCTCGGGCAGGAAGAGGTTCCACAGCCCCGCCGCGCGCGCCTTCTCCTTCAGCTCCTCGATGATCGGCGGCACCTGCCAGCGGTCGGCGCCGAAGGCTTCGTGCTGCTCGTAGTAGGCGGCCTCGTTCGGGTAGACGTGCTCGCCCATGAAGGCCTCGAGGCGCTCGAGGGCGAGCTTCGTCTTGTCGTCGTACGCGAAGTCCACGGCGCGAACCTCCTTCGCCGGCGGGCGCGGGCGCTCGACGCGACGCTAGCCCCCCGAAGCGGCGGCGTCGCGGGCGGACGGGTGGGCGTCCAGTGACACTGGAACACCGTTCTATTTCACGGCGTGTGCAATCCGGCCGAAACCCGGCCGGCGCGGCGGAAAAAGCACCCCTCACGAGCGCACAGACGAGGCTCGCAACTCATCGAAAAATCTGACTTTTTCGGATAGACACCCAGATGTGTCGATCGCGCATTCCCGTTTGTGACCCCGGGCACAGATTCAGTTGCCGATCTGGCCGTTGATCCCGCTGCGCCGAAGCGACCGGCGGTGGGGCGCCGGGTTGCGGGGAACTCGGCGCCGGCTCCGCGCAGGGGGGAACGATCCGGATGGCCGAGCCTCGCGCCGACAGGCTGCGCCGCACCGCCGTGCTCGGCGTCGCGTGCTGCGCGCTGGTGCTCGGCGCGTGCAGCGGCGGCGGATCGGGCGGGGGCGGCGGCGACGCCGTCGCCGCGGTCTCCGACGGAGGAAGCTCGGGTGGCGGCAGCTCGAGCGGCGGCGGCTCCGGCAGCGGAAGCTCCAGCGGCGGCGGGGCGCAGGCCCAGGCGACGCTGACGCTCGCGTGGGCGCCGGCCCCGGGCCCCGTCGCCGGCTACGACGTCTGGGTCGCGCGCGAGGGCGGCGCGTTCTCGATCGAGCAGCGGGTGTCGACCCGCAGCGCGACGCTGGCCGGCGATCCCGGCGAGACGGCGCAGCTCGCGGTCGCCGCGTACGACGGCGCGGGGCGGCGCGGGCCGCTGTCTCCGCCGTCGCCGCCACTGACCTTCCCCGGCGGCGAGACCTCCGCCACCGCGCCGACGAGCGGCGGATCCGGCAGCGGAAGCACCGGCACGAGCGGCAGCGGAAGCGGCAGTGGCACGACCATCGCGGGCAGCGGCGGCACGACCGACGGCGGCACGTCCACCGGCGGCGACACGAGCGGCGGCACTTCGAGCCCGCCGCCGACCTCGCCCCCTCCCCCGACACAAGCCGTCGACCCGGCTTCGCTCGCCGGCGGTGTGCTGTGGAAGAGCGGGCGCCTCGTGCGCGTCACCGACGTGGCGCTCCAGACGCTGCTGGTGTTCGCGTCGCCGATGCCCGACGCGGCGCTCGTGGCGGTCGGCGACCTCGACGGCGACGGCGTCGACGACCCGATCTGGACCGACTCCGGCGGCCGCGTCTCGACCACCTCGCTGGCCGAGCTCGCGGCGAACTCGAATGCGGCTGCGGCGCGCCCGCTCGGCACGCTCGCCGCCGGCGACCGCGTGCTCGGCAGCGGCGACCTCGACGGCGACGGGCTCGGCGACGTGCTCGTGCAGCGCGTCGACGGGACCGTCGACCTGTGGCGGACCGTGCCGGGCGCCGCGTCGGCCGTGTCGCCGATCGGCGACGCCGGCCCGGCCGCGCTCGCCGGCGTGCGCGACTTCGACGGCGACGGCACCGACGACCTCGCGTGGCGCGGCAGCGACGGCTCGCTCTCGATCTGGCCGATGGGCGCCGGCGCGGCCGCCGCGAGCATCGACCTGCCGCTCGACCCGGCGCTCACCGAGCTCGCGGCCGGCGACTTCGACGGCGACGGTGCGGCCGAGCTCGCGCTCGTCGACGCGAACGGCGACGTCTTCGTGATGCTGCCGCTCGGCCCGTCGCCGCTCCTGCTCGTGCCCGCGCGCGTCGGCGGCGCGCTCGGCGTCACCGCGCTCGGCGCGCGCGACGTCGACGGCGACGGCGGCGACGACCTCGTGTTCAGCGACGGCACGTCGCTGCGCACCGCGTACCTGCCCGGCGAGGACGCCCAGGCGCTCGACCCCGCGTCGGCGTGGCAGCCGGTGGCGCTGCTGCGGTGATAGACTGCCCGGCCTCACGGCCGGGAGGTCCACGATGTCCGACGAGCATCCGGCGCGCCGCGCGGGACGCCTCTCGCAGCGCTACGTCGCGAGCGGCCAGCGCGCGAAGTGGCTCGAGCTCTTCGCCGACGACGCGGTGATCCAGGATCCGGTGGGCCCGTCGCCGCTCGACCCCACCGGCAAGGGCCACCGCGGCAAGTCGGCGATCGCCGCGTTCTGGGACGGCGTGATCTCGAAGGGGAAGGTGAGCTTCGACTACCCGCGCTCGTTCGCCGCCGGCGACGAGTGCGCGTTCACCGGCACCGTGATCAACACCTTCCCCGGCGGCAAGGAGTTCCGCGCCGACGGCGTGTTCGTCTACCGCGTCGACGAGGCGGGCAAGCTCCTCTCGCTCCGAGCGTTCTGGGAGTTCGCGAACCCCCAAGGCGAACGCCACGATCCGGTGACTGGGGAGTAGCCACACCGCGATCGGACCCTTCTCGTTCTCGAGAGCTTTGCCGTGATCGAGGCGCGATCGGTGCGCGCGGCTTCGGCCTCGTCGGTGAGCGCACGGGCTGGCGGGTGG
>CAZQYK010000549.1:0-4962 GCA_964597285.1 uncultured Spirochaetales bacterium | reverse complement strand
TCGAGATAGACCGATCAGCGATTGACAGCAGCACCGATGGAACCGCTCCGTTCGATATGACTAATGGGATAATCCTGCAAGCCCCTCAGATCCGGATTGTCGACTCACTCATTAACGCTAGTGGTCAGATCGGATCTGGTGGCAACGTTAGGATCAACGCACCCTCGTTTCTCGAGATCGTTCGCAGCACGCTGTCCTCTAGCATCGAGGGAAATTTGGCTTCTAGCGGCGGCAGCGTTCTCATCAACGCAACCGGAATTGTTCTGAGCGATGGCGGGCTGGTCGTAGATCAGGCTAGCGATCAGCAAGGGCGACTAATTCGCTTAGTCGATAGTGAAATCAACGCTCGCCTGATCAACACCGAATCGCGCACCTCTAAAGGCGGCGATGTCGTTCTTAACGCCACAAGCATCATCTTCGATGGAATATCCAATATTGCTGCAAGTTCCAACGTTGACGGCGGGAATATCCTGCTCGCCGCGAAGCAGATCTTCGCCAGCGGCGGTGACGTTCATCGCTTCTTGGATGCTTCCGGCGGCACCGGTATCGACGGCATCGTCCAGCTCGACGCGCAGACCAACGACATCACGTCGAGCATCAGCCCGCTCGACGTTGTGTTCCAGGACGCCTCGCGCCTGATCCGCCCGTCGTGCGCGGCGCAGGCGGTCGCCGGTAGCCAGGGGAGCTTCCACGTCGCGCGCGCGGTGGCGCAGCCGTCGACGGCCGAGGGGTTGCTCGTCGCGTTCGACGAGCGCGGGCTTGCGCAGGTGGCGTTGGCCGAGTCGCCCGCGGAGATCGTCGCTGCCGTTTCGGCGCCGGCTCCTACTCGCTCCTCCGCTTCGATCGAGGTTGCACTGGCCGAGGTCTCGTCGACGACGCGCGGCCCCGTCGTTCGTCCGGTCGATCCCGAGGCCGACCCCGACGCGCTCCAGGCGCTGGCCGACTCCCGCCGGCGCGCCGAGCTGGCGCGCGAGGCGGGTCGGGATGCCGAGGCTGCGCTCGCGTTGTCCAATGCCGCCCGCGCCGCACTCGAGGCCCGTCACTTCGCGGAGTCGGCGGAGCTTCTGACCGAGAGCCGCGCTCTCGTGGATTCGCTGGATGCCGCTCCCCTCCAGGTCTACCTCGGCATCCACGTCGCCAAGTCGCACGAGCAGCGCGCGCTGGCGATCCCGTCGGAGCGCGACCAAGCCCTGCTGGTCTCCCACGCCCTTCTCATGCAGGCGGAGAAGCGAGCCCGCTTCCTCGACGCCCCCCGCGCCCTCTCCTTCGCGCTCGGCAACCTCGGCAGCCTCTACCAGCTCGAGCATCGGACGGCCGAGGCGCTCGTCGCGACGCGCCGCGCCCTGCGCGCCGCCGAGCGCGCGCAGGCTCCCGAGGCCCTCTACCGCTGGCACTGGCAGGAGGCGCAGCTGCTGTGGTCCGAGGGCCAGGCGGCCCCGGCCGTCGCCTCCTACGCCCGCGCCGTCGAGATCCTCGAGGCTTCGCGCCAGGGAGCCCTGGCCCGCGGCGGCGCCGCCGAGGTCCACTTCCGACAGCTCGTGGCCCCGGTCTACCTCGACCTCGTCAATGCCCTGGTCGAGAGCGCGGCGCGAAGCGAGGACGTGCAGGCGCAGACGACGCTGCTCGTCGAGGCCCGCGCGACGATGGAGCGCCTCAAGGCCGCGGAGCTTCGCGACTACTACCGCGACGAGTGTGCCGCGGATCTCCAGGCCGCAACGGCCGGCCTCGACGAGATCCTGCGCCGCGCCGAGCGCACGGCGGTCGTCTACCCCGTCGTGCTGCCCGAGCGCCTGGAGCTGCTCGTGAGCCTCCCGGGCGGCGGCATCGGTCGCTATCCGGTCCAGGTCGAAGCGGAGCGGCTCGAGACCGTGGCGCACATCTTCCGCCGCGCGCTCCAGAGTGCGGTGGGCACGGCCTACCGCGCCCCGGCGCGCCAGCTCTACGACTGGCTCGTCGCCCCCTACGAAGAGGCCCTCCAGGCTGCCGGCGTCGACACGCTCGTCTTCGTCCCCGATGGCGCCCTGCGGACCATCCCGATGGCGGCCCTCCACGACGGCGAGCGCTTCCTGGTCGAGCGCTATGCCGTGGCGGTGACGCCGGGGCTCTCGCTCGTCGACCCGCGGCCGCTCGCGCTCGGGCAGGCCCGCCTGCTCCTGGCCGGGACGAGCCAGGGCGACGCCGAGGCGGGATTGAAGCCGATCCCGAAGGTGCGCGACGAGCTCGCGGCGGTGAAGGCCCTCTACGGCGGCGAGGTGCTGCTCGACGCCGACTTCGGGCGCGAGCGCTTCGCGAAGGAGCTCCAGGAGGGGTCGCCCTCGGTCGTGCACCTGGCCACGCATGCGGAGTTCACCGGGGATCCGGCGACGAGCTATCTGCTGACGGGCGACGGGAAGCTCTCGCTCGACGGGCTCTCGCGGCTCGTGGCGCCGACGCAGTACCGGCAGCCGCTCGAGCTCCTGGTGCTCTCGGCCTGCCAGACGGCAGCGGGCAACGAGCGCGCGGCGCTGGGCCTGGCGGGCGTGGCGATCCGCGCCGGCGCGCGCAGCGCCCTCGGCAGCCTGTGGTCGATCGACGACGAGGCGGCCTACGAGCTGGTGACGCACTTCTACACGGAGCTCCAGGACGAGAATCTCTCGAAGGCCCAGGCCTTGCGTAAGGCACAGCTCGCGCTCCTCGCCGATCCCGACCACCCCTACGACCACCCCTACTACTGGTCGCCGTATCTGATGATCAGCAACTGGCTGTAGGACGGGCTCGAAGCGTTCGTACCGATCCTTCTGTTGGCTGGACCGCCAGGCTCGCTTCCGTCCCGAGCGTTGATTCTCCGCGCCGTGCATGCGAGGGTGCGCACGAAGGCGGATGCCGCTCGAGAAGGAGACGGAAAATGCGATCGAAGCGCTCGTTGCGATGGATGTTGGTGGGTCTGGTGCTCAGCACGCTCGCGCTGCTCGGCAACGGCGCGCCGAAGGGGCTCGACCCCGACGCGCACGCGGAGCTCGCCGCCGCGGGCGTGTTCGACTACGTCGGCGACTTCGCGCCGGCGTCGTCGACGCCGGTCGGCGACGGCTGGGTGAGGCACACCTTCGACAGCGACGGCGGCGACGGCCCGATCTGCATCGCCGGCACCGACTACTCGGTCTTCACGCGCCAGGGCCAGGAGACCGACAAGCTCCTGATCTTCCTTCAGGGTGGCGGCGCGTGCTGGCAGGACTTCTACCAGTGCAACCTCTTCGCCGAGGCGCAGGCGCCGCCCTTCCCGCGCGTCGGCGTCGTCGACTTCGACTCGAAGGACAACCCCTTCCGGAACTACTCGATCGTCTACCTGCCGTACTGCGACGGGTCGGTCTTCGCCGGAGACAACGACGTCGCCGACCCGAGCTTCCCGGCCGGCCCGGTGCGCTTCCACCGCGGGCTGCGCAACCAGACGGCCGCGCTCGACGTCGCGAAGGCCGTGTTCCCAGACGCACAGCGCATCACCGTCGCGGGCTCGAGCGCCGGCGGCGTCGGCGCGGCGGGCTTCACGCCCTTCCTCGTGCGCCATCTCTACGGGAACCAGGTGAAGCTCACCGTGTTCAACGACGCGGGCCCGGTCGCGATCAACCTCGCCGTCACCGGCGACATCGCCGCCCGCGCCGCGGACTGGCAGTTCGGGAAGTTCTACCCGGCGAGCTGCACGCAGTGCGACGACATGGGCCAGGGCACCGGCGTGATCTCGTGGCGGCTCGACAACGACTCGACGATCCGCGAGGCCTTCTACGAGACCGACAGCGACCTGACGAATCGCTTCTTCATGCGGCTGCTCTTCGACCCGGTCACGTTCCGCAACATCGTCGTCACCGAGCACGGCCTGCTGAACGCGGCGCACCCCGACCGCTACAAGCGCTTCATCGTCGCCGGCGATATGTCGCACACCGCGATGGGCTCGCCGCTCTTCTACACCCAGACCGCCAACGGCGTGCCGCTCCACGTGTGGACGGCCGACTTCCTCGTGCCGCGCCCGTTCTGGGTCGACATCGTCGAGGACCCGGCGCCCTGACCCCGCGGATCTCCTACCCTCGATCGCGCTGCACACGCGTGAGAGGGGGTGCGCCGTGCTCTTCGTCTTCGAGGTCCGGATCCGGCCCGGCCACAGCGCCGAGGCCTACGCGCGCGACTGGGTGCGCGCGAGCGAGATCATCCAGACGGCGCCCGGCGCGCGCGGCACGCGGCTGCACCGCAGGATCGGCGACCCGGACGCGCTGATCGCGATCGCGAGCTGGGAGTCGAAGCCGCAGCGCGACGCGGCCGACGACGACCGCGACCCGCGCGTGCAGGCGATCCTCGACGCGCAGGGCGAGGCGGTCGAGATCTCGGTCGTCGGCGAATTCGAGGACCCGGAGTGGGTGGTGCTGCCGCCGGGCGCGCCGCGCTGGCCCGGCGACCCGGAGCGTTAGTCCGGGCGCTGGTCGAGCAGCGGCCCGACCGCTCCCGCGACCGCGCGGGCGACGCGCTCGGCGCCCCGAGGCGCGAGGTGCCCGTCGATCGGCGCGTGGAAGAGCTTCTCGCCCGCGTGCGCGCGGAAGTCGGCGAGCGGCGACGCGAACGTGACGCCGCGCTCCCGCGCGAGCGCGCGCAGCCGCGCCTCGTCGGGCGCGTCGGCGCCGTCGAGCACGTGCGGCACGTCGGGGATGAACACGAGCACGAGCGGCACGCCGCGGGCCGCGAGCGCGCCGTGCAGGCGGTCGAGCCAGCCCGCGGAGTCGGCCCACAGCGCCTCGAGCCGCTCGGGCTCGGGGGGAGGCGGCGGCGCGTCGTCGGCCCGCGGGTCGCCGAAGGTGCGGCGCCGCCAGTGCTTCCACGCGACCTGCGCGCGCAGCTGGAGCTCGAAGAGCGCGCTGCCGTACACGGCGCGCAAGAGCGGCGCGCTCGCGCCCAGCGCGCGCTTCTGGCCGACGTAGCGCGGCTCGCCCTGCGCGAGGTCGG
>CAZQYK010000548.1:0-9219 GCA_964597285.1 uncultured Spirochaetales bacterium | reverse complement strand
GCGCGGCGCGCCGCGCGCGCATCGAGCGCGGCGCGGAACGCGCGGCGACGCTCGGGCGTCGGCTCGGGCGCGCGGTAGTGCTCGGCGATCCGGCGCACGAGCGCCGCGTCGTCGGGCGAGAGCGTCGCCGCGTCGTCGCGTCGGTCTCGGGGGTCGCTCATGATTGCTCCGTCCGGTTCGGGTCTCGCTCGCTCGGCGCCAGGTCGGCGAGCTCGGCGCGCAGCGCGCGCAGCGCGCGGTGAAGATGCGACTTCGCGGTGCCGAGCGCACGGCCGGTGGACGCGGCGGCTTCGGAGAGCGTCAGCTCTTCGAGGTGCACGAGCACGAAGGTCTCGCGCTGGCCGCGCGGCAGGCGCTCGAGCGCACGGCCGATGCGCCGGCGCAGCGCGGGGTCGGGGCGCGCGGCGCCGTTCTCGCTGCGCGGGTCGGGGTGCGCGTCGGGCTCGCCGGTGTCGGCGTCGCGGCGGCGGCGCAGGATCCAGCGGCGCTGCTCGCGGCGCACCTCGTTGACGAGGATCCGGTAGAACCAGGTCGAGAGCTTCGCGTCGTCGCGGAAGCGCCCGAGCCCGCGATGCGCGCGCGCGAAGGCCTCCTGCGCGACGTCCTCGGCCGCGGCTCCGTCGCCGCCGAGCAGCCGCCACGCGATCGACACCGCGCGATCGCGGTACGCGGCGACGAAGTCCTCGAAGCGCCGCTCGAGCTCGTCCACGCCTTCCAATCCGCGCAGTCCTCCGGCGGCTTCCGCGGCGGGATCGAACGCTTCGAGGGCTCCCGCGATCGGCACCCGGCTCTCCTCGGTCTCGGGTTCATAGGATAGGGGCGGAGCGGGGAACGTCCCCGCCCCGCCCCCGGATCCCGGGTCAGCGCAGCGAGCGTTTCCCGGGCCCCTCGCGCCACTTGTGCTCGCGGTGCTCGCGCAGCTCCTCGCGCTGCTCGGGCGTGAGCAGCGGGCGGATCTGGAGCAGCACGCTCAGGCGCTGCTTGTGCGCGTCCGCGTGGAGCGCGCCGATCGCGTCGGCCTGCGCCATCACCGCCGCCTCGTCGGGCGTCTCCTGCTCGAGGAGCGCCTTCAGCGCCTCGTGGGCCTCGCGCATCCCGTCGCGCAGCGCGCGCTTGTCTTCGCGCGCGGCGTCGAGGATCGCGCCGATCTCGTCGCGGACCGCCGGCTCGAGCTCGAGCGCCTCGATCCGCTTCTCGAGGCCGCGCAGGCCGTGGTGCCCGCCGTGGCGCCCCTTCGCCGAGGCGCCCGAGGCGGCCAGGGCCATCAGACCGGTCAGGACCAGAGCGGCGGCCTTGCGCCGCCTCGTGTTCGTCGCGTGCATGGTGTCTCCCTGTGCTCGCTGCCCCCCTGTCGACCCGCAGCGACCGCGAACGGTTTACGTCGGCCGCCGGGCGGGCCATCCTAGGGGGGTCCCGCGCCCCGGGAGGCCCTCGTGAAGCGATTCCTGCCCCACGGCGAGCTGGCCCGCGACCGCCGCTTCAAGCGCTCGCAGTCCAAGAACGAGCTCTTCCGCACGCTGCCCGACGACGTCCCGACGATCGTCCGCGTGCTCGAGGACGTGGCGCCGAAGCTGCGCGCGCGCGTCGAGGGCACGGTGCTCGAGGACGTCTTCGACGACCTCGGCCCGGGCTTCATGTTCCTGACCACCGCGGCCGGCACCGCGTCGAGCACCGACCGCAGCCCGCTCCAGCTGCGCGCGCAGCTGCACGGCATCTTCGTCGGCGAGCTCCAGGCGCTCGAGGCCGCGAGCCGCACGCTCTGGGACTTCCCGGACGCGCCGTGGGAGTTCAAGATGAACATGGCGCGGCAGTGCTGGGACGAGGCGCGCCACGTGCAGATCTACGAGAAGCTGATCGGCCACGTCGGCGGCGAGATCGGCGAGTTCCCGGAGAACACCTTCCTGTACGAGACGTCTTGCGTCGACGACCCGGTGCTGCGCGTCGCCGGCGTGAACCGCTGCCTCGAGGGCCTGGCCTGCGACGCGTTCCGCTCGCTGATCGAGTACGGCCGCGCGAACGGCGACGCGGTGATGGAGCAGGCGATCGACTTCGTGCTCGCCGACGAGCTCACGCACGTGCGCTTCGGCAGCGACTGGGTCAAGGAGTTCACGCGCGACGACCCCGAGCGCGCGCGGCGCGCGAAGGAGTTCCAGCGCGAGACCGACACGCGCTTCTCGTTCGGCGGCGGCCGCTTCGTCGCGCGCGAGGAGCGGCTCGAGGCCGGCTTCACCGAGGACGAGCTCGCCGAGCTCGACGAGATCCTCGGCCAGGGCCCGCGTCGCCAGACGCTCGTCGAGGCCGCGCTCGTGCTGAAGGACCGCCACCGGGCGCGCCTGCGCGGCGAGGTCGTGCCGCCGTATGCGGCGTGAGGCGCGGTACGTGAGCACCGCGCTCGCACTCGGGGCACCCGCATGAGCACCGCGCTCGCGCTCGGCGCACCCGCATGAGCGCCGCGCTCGCGCTCGGCGCCCTCCTCGCGGTGCTCGCCGCCGCCTACGTCCACCACCGGCGCCGCGAAGAGCGCGAGCAGCAGCGCGGGCGCTGACGCCGCGATTGCCCGCGGCCGCCGGCGGGCGTACCGTGGGCTCGCCCGCGACGGAGGACCCCCCGATGGCCTGGGACTTCGAGACCGAGCCCGAGTTCCAACGCGAGCTCGACTGGCTGGACGCGTTCGTGCGAGACGAGGTCGAGCCGCTCGACCACGTGCTCGGCAGCCCCTACGACAAGAGCGACGCGCGCGCGATGGCGATCCTGAAGCCGCTGCAGGAGCGCGTGAAGGAGCGCGGCCTGTGGGCGTGCCACCTGGGCCCCGAGCTCGGAGGCCCCGGCTTCGGCCAGCTCAAGCTCGCGCTGATGAACGAGATCCTCGGCCGCTCGGGCTGGGCACCGTCGGTGTTCGGCTGCCAGGCCCCCGACTCCGGCAACGCCGAGATCCTCGCGCACTACGGCAGCCCGACGCAGAAGAAGCGCTACCTCCAGCCGCTGCTCGACGGCGAGATCTCGTCCTGTTACTCGATGACCGAGCCCCACGCCGGCGCCGACCCGACGCTCTTCACGACGCGCGCGCGGCTCGACGGCGACCACTGGTTGATCGACGGCGAGAAGTGGTTCTCCTCGAACGCCCGCTACGCGTCGTTCCTGATCGTGATGGCGGTGACCGACCCCGACGTCTCGCCCTACGAGGGCATGAGCATGATCATCGTGCCGCGCGAGACGCCCGGCGTGAGCATCGTGCGCAACGTCGGCGTCGGCACCGAGAGCGCCGAGCACGCGAGCCACGCCTACGTGCGCTACGAGAACGTGCGCGTGCCGGCCGACCACGTGCTCGGCAAGCCCGGCTCGGCCTTCGTGATCGCCCAGACGCGCCTCGGCGGCGGCCGCATCCACCACGCGATGCGCACCGTCGCGCAGCTTCGCAAGGCCTTCGACATGATGTGCGAGCGCGCGCTGTCGCGCGAGGTGCGCGGCGGCAAGCTCGCGTCGCTGCAGATGGTGCAGGAGAAGATCGCCGACAGCTGGATCGAGATCGAGCAGTTCCGGCTGCTGGTGCTGCGCACCGCGTGGCTGATCGACCGCCACAAGGACTACAAGAAGGTGCGCAGGGACATCGCCGCGGTGAAGGTGGCGATGCCGAAGATCTACCACGACGTCGCGCAGCGGGCGATGCACCTGCACGGCGCGCTCGGCGTCAGCAACGAGATGCCGTTCGCGCGGATGCTGATGGCCGCCGAGGTGATGGGCATCGCCGACGGGCCCACCGAGGTGCACAAGATCACCGTCGCGCGCCAGGTGCTGCGCGACCACAAGGGCGTCGACGGCCTGTGGCCGAGCGAGCACCTGCCGACGAAGCGCGCCGCCGCGCGCGAGCGCTTCGCGCACCTGCTGGAGCACGAGGTCGGCAATCTCTCACGGGCTCGACCTGTCCGGCCGCGTCGCGCTCGTCACCGGCGGCAGCCGCGGGCTCGGCGCCGCGATGGTGCGCGCGTTCGCCGCGCACGGCGCCGACGTCGTCGTCGCGAGCCGCAAGGCCGACGCCTGCGAGGCGCTCGCCACCGAGGTGCGCGAGCGCGGCGGCCGGCGCGCGCTCGGCGTCGCGTGCCACGTCGGGCGCTGGGACGAGTGCGACGCGCTCGTCGAGCGGGCCTACGCGGAGTTCGGCCGCGTCGACGTGCTCGTCAACAACGCCGGCATGTCGCCGCTCTACCCGTCGCTCGACGAGGTCTCCGAGGAGCTCTTCGACAAGGTGATCGCGGTGAACCTGAAGGGCGCGTTCCGGCTCGCGGCGGCGGTGGGCACGCGGATGGCCGCCGGCGAGGGCGGCTCGATCGTCAACGTGAGCAGCATCGCGGCCGTCCAGCCCTCGCCGATCGAGATCCCGTACGCGGCGGCGAAGGCCGGGCTCAACAACCTCACGCTCGGCCTCGCGCGCGCGTTCGCGCCGAAGGTCCGCGTCAACTGCCTGATGCCGGGGCCCTTCCGCACCGACATCAGCAAGGCGTGGCCGCCGGGGACGATCGAGGCGATGGAGCGCACGATCCCGCTCGCGCGGGTCGGCGAGGCCGACGAGGTCGTCGGCGCCGCGCTCTACCTCGCGAGCGACGCGTCGAGCTACACGACCGGCGCGGTGATCAAGATCGACGGCGGCGCCGCGTACGCGCCGGCCTAGGTCTCCCTGGCGCCGCGCCGCAGCGCGGTGAGCAGGTCGGCCCACCAGACGCCCATCATGTTGCGGAACGCAGTGCCGTCGAGCGCGTGACGCGCCGGGTGGTCGGCCGCGAGGGCGCCCCACCCGCGGTGCTCGACGGTGACGCGCGTGTGCGGGCCGTCGGGCTCGAAGCGCACCTCGACCTCGGTCGACTCGCCCGGCGCGAACGCGCGCGCGCGGAAGTCGAACACGAGCCGGCGCGGCGGGTCCCAGACGCGCACGCGGCCCACCTCGAACGTGTCGCCGCCGCCTTCGTGCTCCTCGAGGAAACGGCCGCCGACGCCGGGCTCGAAGCGCAGCCGCCCCTCGACGTCGGTGAGGAAGCGGAAGCGCGGGCCGCGCCGCCACCACGCGTCGACCTCGTCGGTGAAGACGCGGAACGCGGTGTCGGGGTCGACCTCGACCCGCGCCTGCACCCGGATCGCGTCGGGGCCGATCACCGGCGCGGGCGCGCGCGCTTCTCGGCGTGGGCCTTGAACGCGCCGAGCTGGTCGCTCCAGAACGACTCGACCTGCTCGAGCCAGCCCTGGAGGTCGCGGAAGGGCTCGGGTCGCAGCCGGTAGACGCGGCAGCGCGCGTCGTCGGGCGAGCGCTCCTCCTCGACGAGCCCGCCGCGGCGCAGCACCCGCAGGTGCCGGCTCATCGCCGGCGGGCTCGCGCCGAAGGCCTGCGCCAGCTCGCCGGCGCGCCGCGGCCGGCGGCGCAGCAGCTCGACGACGCGCCGGCGCGTCGGGTCGGCGAGCGCCGCGAGCGTGCGGTCGATCGCCGCGTCGGCCACGCTAGGCCTGCTCGTAGGCCCTGCGGATCTCCTCGGGCGACACGTCGCGCACGTGCGTCGAGAAGTTCCAGCGGTGGCCCTCCGGGTCGACGGCCTGGTACGCGCGGTCGCCGTAGGGCTTGTCCTCGGGCTCGGCGGCGATCGTCGCCCCGGCGGCCACCGCGCGCGCGAAGTGCGCGTCGACGTCCTCGACGTCGATCTGCACCTGCGCGTGCAGCGCCGGCAGCTTCGCCGGGCCGGTGAAGCCGAGCTCCGGGTAGCTCGACGCGAGCATCAGCACGTTGCCGCGGAAGCTCAGCTCGGCGTGGCCGATGCGGCCGTCGGGCATCGGCAGCCGGAAGGTCTCCTCGAAGCCGAACGCGCGGCACAGGAAGTCGATCGCCGCGGGCGCGTCGTCGTAGGCGAGGTACGGGACGATGGCCTGGGGGCCGCGGACGGGGGCGTCGCTCATCGGGCTCTCCTCCTGGGTGGGTTCCGGGCGATGTATTTATTTAACTATCAGAGCAAATATTCCCCGTCAAGGCAAATTCTGGATCGCTCACGGCCGGGGCCGGCGGTGGGATAGAGTGGAGCCGCCGCCCGAGGAGGAGCCCCGATGGGTCTGCGCGAGGTGCTGAAGCCCCGGATCCAGGACTGGGCGATGCGGCTGATGGACGACCTGCGGCCCGACACGGTGTCGGCGGTCGACGGCGAGGTGCTCGAGGTGGGCTTCGGCACCGGCCGCAACCTGGCGCTGTACCCCTCCGGCGTGAAGTCGCTGGTCGGCGTCGACCCGATGGTCACCAACGGCGTCGCGGCGGTCGAAGAGCGGGTCGCGCGCGCGCCGTTCCCGGTGACGCGCACCGCGCTCGCGGCCGACGGCGGGCTCCCGTTCGACGCCGGGCGCTTCGACTGCGTCGTCACGACGTGGACGCTCTGTTCGATCCCCGACGCCGCGGCGGCGCTCGCCGAGATGCGCCGCGTGCTGAAGCCGGGCGGCCGCTACGTGTTCGTCGAGCACGGCCGCGCCGAGCGCGCGAGCACCGCGCGCTGGCAGGAGCGGCTCAACCCGCTGTGGCGGCGCATCGCCGACGGCTGCAACATCGATCGCCCGGTCGACCGCCTCGTCGAGGCCGGCGGCTTCGAGCTCGAGAGCCTCGAGCGATTCCGCGGCCGCGGCCCGTCGATCCTCGCGCAGATGTACCGCGGCGTCGCGCGGCCGGCGTAGCGAGCATCAGGACGACCAGTTCTCCTGACGGAGCCGCAGGCGTCCGAAGGCCCGGTCGGCAGTCACGAGTGTGAGGCCGTAGGCGAGCGCGTGCACCGCGATGGCCAGGTCGAAATCGCTCATCCTCCGGCCGGCTCGCTCGAGCCGCGCCTTCCGCTCTCCGAAGCGCCGGCTGACCTCGTCGCTCCAGGGCAGACGGATCAGATCGGCGCCGATCGCCGACCATTGCGACTCGAGCGCCTTGCGGCGCTTCGATGCGGGCAGATAGCGCAGGCCGAACTCGATCTCGGCAGCGGTCACCTGGGAGATCGCGACGTCCTCGCGCGGCGAGCGTGCGACGCGCGACGCCACGTGCGGCTCGCCGCGCATCAGCGCCGAGACCGTATTGGTATCGAGCAGATACCTCAGAGCTCGGGGGCTCCGCTCCGGGACAGGCGGCGGCGGATGGCCTGCATCATCTCGGCTACGGCCTCCTCCAGATCGTGCCGCGGCGTCCCAATCGCCTTCAGGAAGCCGGGGGACCACGCCGAGCGATCCTCGAGCGCCTGCTCGACCGCCGCGATGATGAGCTGGCTCCGGGTGACGCCGAGTGCGGCCGCACGCTCGTCCAACGCCTCGACGAGATCGTCCGGAAGGCGGATGCTGGTGGTGCTTCGGGGCATGGCTCAGGAACGTAGTACGTTCGTATTGCGATCGCCCCTCAGCCTGGCGGCGGCGCGGCGCGGCCGAACGCGAGCGCGAAGTCGTCGGCGACGAGCAGGCGGTAGCCGGGCAGCGCGCCGCGCAGCGCGGCGCGGTAGAGCTCGCGGCCGCGGGCGGCGCGCTCGGGGTCGCGGCTGCGCGCGACCACGCGCTCGTTCGCGCCGCGCTCGAGCGACGCGCGGCGCAGCAGCAGCAGGTCGGGGTCGACCTCGCGCACGTCGCCCGGCACGAAGCCGCCCCAGCGCAGGTGGACCTCGTGGTGCGGGTCGGGCGGCAGGTAGACGTAGGGGTCGCGCAGGATCCGCAGCCGCGCCCCGTCGGGCAGCGCGGCGAGCACCTCGCGCTCGAGCCGGCCCGCGAACGCGAGCGCGGCGCTCGTCTCCTCGCGCGCGAGCTTCTCGCGCCAGCGCCGCGCGTCCTCGGCGACGAAGAAGCCGAGCTGCACCGCGAGCCCGCACGCGAGCGCCGCCGACGCGACGCGCACGGCGCGCGGCGCCGCCGCGTCGCGCAGCGGCCGCCACGCGAGCGGCGCGGCGACGCTCGCCGCCAGCGGCAGCACCGGCGCGAGCAGGTAGCGCTCGCCCGGCACCGCGACGGCCGACACGAGGTAGCCGACGAGCGGCGCCGCGAACGCGAGCGTCGCGAGCGCGACGTCGCGGCGCTCGGGGTCGCGCGCGGCGGTCCACGCGCAGAGCCCGACGAACGCGGCGAGCGTCGGCGCCCAGCCGAAGCCGCCCTGCAGCACCGGCGCCCACGCGGCGACGCCGGTCTCGCCGCGCACGCCGACGCCGAAGTCGAGGATCGCGTGGATCCCGACGAGCGCGTCCCAGACCTTCGCGGCCTCGCCGGGCACGAGCAGCATCGGGCTCGCGGCGAGCGTCGCGAGCGCCATCACCGCGGCGAAGCCGGCGCCGTGCGCGGCGAGCCGAGCGAGCGAGCGGCCCTCACGCGCGCGCCACAGGTGGAGCGCGACCGCGGCGAAGAACCAGACGCCGACCAGCTTCGTCGCGGTCGCGAGGCCACACGCCACCGCGGCCGCGTAGAAGCCGCGCCCGAGCCGGCGCCGGTCGCGCGCGAGACCGAAGAGCGCCGCGACCGAGAAGAACGTGACCCACGCGTCCGGGTGCCACCACAGCGCGTCACCGACGACGGCCGGCAGCGCGGCGAGGAAGACGAAGAGCGCCGAGGCGCGCGCGGGCTCGCGCCAGCCGACCCACAGGCCGACGAGCATCACGATCGAGAGCGCGTTCAGCAGCGCGCTCGTGCCGCGCAGCGCGACCAGGCTCGCGCGCGTCAGGCCCGGCTCGCCGGCCTCGGTGTACGCGCGGCGCAGCGGCCAGAAGAGCGCCGCGCTGGTGCCGAAGAACGGGAAGCCGTAGGTGTAGTAGTCGTACGCGACGAGCCGGCGCAGCGCCTCGCCGGCCGAGTCGGCGGGCTCGGTCATCCGCCACAGCGCGTGATACTGCGCGAACTCGTCGAGCTCGAACGCGCCGAGCATGTTCGCGTCGGCGCTGCCGGTCGCGTTCGGCGGCACGAAGAGCGCGACGTAGCCGAGCGAGAGCACGGCCAGCACCGCGGCGGTGCGTTGGGTCGCGGTGGGCATCCCCTCCCCCGTCTTCTCCGGTGCGTCGACGCGCGCGGCCCCTCGGGGTGTGGGCCGCGCCCGACCCCCGCATCGGCCGTCCGCCGCGGTAAGGTGAAGCCGTGTTCGACCTCGACCCCGGAGACGAGCTCGCGCTCGTCGTCGACACGGCGCGCCAGCTCGCGCGCGACGCGCTCGCGCCGCGCCGACGCGAGGCCGAGGCGGCGCGCGGGGTCGACGACGCG
>CAZQYK010000547.1:0-5699 GCA_964597285.1 uncultured Spirochaetales bacterium | reverse complement strand
AGGCGAGGCCGCCCATGAAGGCCGCGAGCACGAGGCTCGCGGCCCAGACGCCGTTTCCGAACGCGAGCCCCGCCTGGTGGAACCACAGCGTCTCGAACACGAGCGCCGCGGCCCCCGAGAGGAAGAAGATCGCGTGGAGCGCCCCGATCACCCGGCCAGCCTAACCCCCCAGGCCTCGAAATGGAGCTTGTCGAGACGACCCCGAGGTGCGCGTCACGCCTGTCAGGAAGGAGACGCCACCGCGCGCAGTCGCGTGCGCTGGCGCAGCGCGCCGCCGCCCCAGAGCTCGATCGCGACGCGCACCGCCTCGCGGCGCGAGACGCCGAGCCGCTCGACGAAGCGCGGGTTCGCGGCCTGGGTCACGAGCAGGTCGAGCATCGGAAAGACGACGCCGGGCTGCATGTCGTCGCGCAGGAAGGGCGCGAGGCGCTCGGCCGCGACCTGCTTGCGCTCGTCGATCACCGCGTTGAAGCGCGCCCACGCCTCCGGGTGGTCGCGGTGGAGGTCCGCGAAGAAGGCCGGGCTCACCTGGCTGAGGCTCGCGGTCCACGCGTCGGCCCACGACAGGAGCACCTCGAGCGCGGTGCCGCAGCTCTGCGCGCGGTCCCACTCGAGCGCGTCGATCGCGGCGAGCTCGAGCGCCCACGCGTCGACCATCGCGTCGACGAGGTCGTCCTTCGACGCGAAGTGCTTGTAGAGCGTCATCGCGCTCATGCGCAGGTCCGACGCGAGCTCGGCCATCAGCACCGCGCGGATCCCGGTGCGCCGCGCGCGCGCCGAGAACGCGACGAGGATCCGCTCGCGCACGCGCTCCGGCCGCTCGCCGTGGCTAGCCCGCGGGGCCCTGCGCGCGTTCCGTCGGGTCACCGTAGTTCGCCTCCCTAACACCATCGCGGATCGCGACGACCGCGATAGTAACCAAAATGCTCTTGCATTTCTCACCATACTTGAGCCACGATACCGATCTGTCCGGTAGCGGGGGCGGGCACCCCCCGGCTCCCGGCTCCCAGGTCTGGAGGGGATCGCAATGCTCTGCTCCATCCGCTCGTTGCGCGCAGCACCGGCCGCCGCGCTCGCCGTGGCCTGGGCCGCGGCCTCTGGCGCCGTGACGGTCGACTGGGTCGACGTCGGCGATCCCGGAAACGCGTGCGAGAGCCAGGCGCAGGGCTGCTTCGGCGCCGTCGCCGACGCGTACCGCATCTCGCGCACCGAGGTGACGAATGCCCAGTACGCCGCGTTCCTGAACGCGGTCGCGAAGTCGGACCCGAACGAGCTCTACCACCCGTCGATGGCGAACGCGGGCTCGGGCTTCGGCGGCATCAACCGCAGCGGCAGTCCCAGCGACTACGTCTACGCGGCCGCCGCCGGGCGCGAGGACGCACCGGTGAACTACGTGTCCTTCTACGACGCGCTGCGCTTCGCGAACTGGCTGCACAACGGCCAGCCCGTCGGCGCGCAGGGCCCGGCGACGACCGAGGACGGCGCGTACACGATCACCGCGCAGGGCGTCGCCGACGACTCGGTCGCGCGCAACGCCGGCGCGACGGTCGTCGTCGCGAGCGAGGACGAGTGGTACAAGGCCGCCTACTACGAGGCCGCGACGTCGAGCTACCTCGACCATCCGGCCGGCGCCGACGCGCCGACCGCGTGCGCGGAGACGGGCGCCGGCGCGAACCAGGCGAACTGCGAGAACGCGCTCGGCGCCGGCACCGGCGGCGTCACGCCGACGGCGGCCTACACCGGGTCGGGCAGCCCGTACGGCACCGCCGACCAGGGCGGGAACCTCTGGGAGTGGAACGAGTCGGCCGCGGGGCAGGGTCTCCGCAGCCTGCGCGGCGGCGGGTTCAACCACGACGCCGGCTTCCTCGCCGCGTCGCACCGCAGCGTCAACGACCCGCTCGCCGAGACGAACAACATCGGCTTCCGCGTCGCGCAGCTGCCGGAGCCCGGCTTCGGCCTGCTCTTCGCGGCCGGCGCGCTCGCGCTCGGCGCGCTGCGCCGGACCCGCGCGGCCTCCCGCTGCGCGCTCGCGCTGCTCGCCGCGCTCGCGCTCCCGCACGCCGGCTCCGCGGCCGACGACCTGATCGGCACTGCGCGCGGCGGCACCTCGATGTGGGACTACTGCCAGGGCAAGCCGGACTCGGCGCCGGTGCCCGCCGATCCGCGCTTCCTGGTCCACCCGGGCATGAACGCCGACAAGGCGGTGCACTACAACGTGCGCTGGCGCAACTGCCACTTCGACCCGGAGGCGGTGCAGGAGCTCGGCCACGCCGAGACCTGCGGCGAGCTGCGCGCGCGCCACGGCCGCGGCGGCGTGATCCTCGACCCTGGCAGCGCGGGCCCCGGCGGCCTGTTCACCGGCACGAACCCGACCTCGAACGGCAGCACGTCGACGTTCACGGCGCAGCAGTTCAACCAGCTCTGGAGCGTCTGGGGCGGCTTCGTCTCGCGGCCCGAGAACTTCGACGCGCTCGTCGCCGAGCGCTACGGCTCGGCGTTCAGCGACGACGCGAATCCGTATCCGCTTCCGGGGGAGAACCCGAACCAGACCGGCGGCGGCTCCGGGAAGCTTCCGATCATGTTCACCCAGATGCGCAACGCGCAGGGCGCGTGGAGCAGCGAGATCACCGTCACCTGCCACGCCTGCCACAGCGGCCAGGTCGGCGGCGCGGGCGGCCCGGGGCCGGGCGTGATCTGGGGCGGCGGCAGCAGCCTCGCCGACCTGAACCTGCTGCTGCGCGACATGCTCGCGCTCGGCTGGGAGGCGTCGGCTGCGGTCGTGCTCAACCTGAACCGCACGCGCGGCCGCAACAACGCGAGCCTCGTCAACGTCGCGTTCGGCGCCGCCGGCTTCGACCCGAGCACGCTCGACGGCATCGCGACGTCCGGCTCCACCGCCGACATGGACACCGTGGCGTGGTGGAACATGGGCCACCGGCCGGCGAAGTTCGTCGACGGCATCTTCGCGATGGACACGCCGCGCGTCGACGGCATCTTCTACGCGCCGAACCTCGGCGCGACGCCGCAGGGCCAGGCCTGGATGCGCCAGCACGGGCCCGACCTGAACGTCTGGGTCGAGAGCCTGAAGTCGCCGACCTATCCCTATCCGGTCGACACCGCGCTCGCCGAGGAGGGCGCGGTGCTCTTCCACCGCAAGGACCTGTGGAAGAACGGCAACGAGGACGTCCCGCGGCCCGAGGGCAACGGCTCGTGCGCGAGCTGCCACGGCGCCTACGCGCCGCGCTACGTGAACGACCCGACCTACCTCGACAGCCCCGACCTCGCTGGGATCGCCGGCTACACCGTGCCGCTCGAGATCATCGGCACCGACCCGGAGCGCGTGAACGCGAACAACGAGGACATCCAGGAGGCCGGCCGGAGCAGCTTCTTCGGCTACCCGCCGACGCGCGACACGCCGCAGGACTGCGGCCCGCAGAACCACCCCGAGCTCAACGACGGCCGCGCGCCCGGCTACATGGCGCCGCCGCTCTTCGGCATCTGGGCGACCGCGCCGTACCTGCACAACGGATCGGTGCCGAACCTCTGGGAGGTGCTGAAGCCCTCGGACCGCGTGCGGATCTGGAAGCGCTGGTCGAAGCCGCCGATCGCGCCGGCCTTCCCGAACACGCTCGGCCAGATCGTGATGGGCTTCGACACCGATCTCGAGCGCGCGTTCGACCCGGTGAAGGTCGGCTGGCGCTACGACGAGGTTCCCTGCGAGGTCGAGTCGGCGACGAACCCGTCGGTGACGCCGTACGTCGACTGCGACCCCGACCCCGAGGACGCGCTCGACCCGCTCGCGCAGGCGATCCTCGAGGAGTTCTACTCGGGCGTCTTCCTGGGCTGGAACCTGGGCTACCACCCGCCGCTGACCCCGGTCCAGATCGAGGACCGCAAGATCTTCAACACCGAGATGTTCGCGCAGGGCAACGAGGGCCACGAGTTCACGAAGGTGCTCACCGACGCCGAGCGTCTCGCGCTGATCGAGTACCTGAAGACGCTGTAGAAGGGGAGGGCGCATCCAGTGCCGCAGTACACCCTGAACGTCAACGGAGAGCCGCGCACGGTCGACGCGCCGGCGGAGATGCCGCTGCTCTGGGTGCTGCGCGACCTGCTCGGCGTGACCGGGCCGAAGTACGGCTGCGGCATCGGGCTGTGCGGCGCGTGCACCTGCCACATCGGCGACAAGGCCGCGCGTCCGTGCATCGTCGCGGTGGGTTCGGTGCGCGACCGGCCGGTGAAGACGATCGAGGGCCTCGCCGACGGCGACCAGCTCCACCCGGTGCAGCAGGCGTGGCTCGACGAGGACGTCGCGCAGTGCGGCTACTGCCAGCCCGGGCAGATCATGGCCGCCGTCGCGCTGCTCGCGTCGAACCCGAGCCCCGACGACGCCGACATCGACGCGGCGATGGAGGCGAACGTCTGCCGCTGCGGCACCTACGTGCGGATCCGCGCCGCGATCAAGCGCGCCGCGGCCGCGAGGAGCGGCGGGAGCTGAGTGCAAGCGAGCGAAGCGAGCGCGATAGCTCGGCGGTCTGCGGCTCGTCAGAGCCGCTCCGCCGAGACCACGGATGCCCGAAGGGCATCCAGTGAGCGAGGCGTAGCCGAGCGGAGTCGAACGGTGGCCTCGAAGTTCGTGGAATTCCGGAGTCCGCTCCCGCTGTTGCTCCTGCTCGCGCTCGCGCTTCCGGCCGCCGCGCCGGCGCGCGCGCAGACGCTCGTCGGCGTCACCGGCGACGGCGACATCTCCGACCCGGAGACGCTCTTCACGATCGACACCGCCGACGCCTCGAGTGCGTTCTGGCTCGCGCTCGGCGCCGGCGACGACGGCGAGACGATCGGCTTCAACCCCGACGACGGGCGCCTCTACCACGCGTCGGGACGGGTGAGCCGCGTCTGGGAGGCGATCGACGTGTCGGTGCCCGCGGTGGTCCAGACCGGGCCGTTCACGAGCGACGGCACGCCCGACGAGAACACCGCGATGACGCACGACCCGGCGACCGGCCGCTTCCTCGTCGTCGACAACCTCGCCCAGCTCTTCGACACGACGCTCGGCGGCGTCGGGACCTTCCTCGGCACGGTGCCGGAGAGCATCAAGGGGCTCGCGTTCTCCGGCGGCGCCCTGTACGCGGCGTCGCGGATCGACGCCGACCTCTTCGAGCTCGACCCGGCCGACGGCTCGGTGCTCTCGACGGTGCAGATGACCCGTCTCGGGCAGGCGATCACCGGCAGCAACGGCCTCACGGCGCATCCCCAGACCGGAGCGCTCTGGATCGCGTACCGCGTCGACGGCAGCACCGACCGCTTCCTCGGCACCGTCGACCCGTCGAGCGGCGTCATCAGCGAGGTGGGCGTGCTCGACGCGAAGTTCGCCGGGATCGCGTTCCTGCCGGAGCCGTCCGGAGTGGCGTCGATCGGCGCGGGAATCGCCGCGCTGCTCGCGGCGGCGAGACGCCGCGTGCGCGCCGATCAGTCGCCGCCGCTCTCGCGCGCCGCCGCCGCGTAGATCGCCTTCGCCATCAGGCTCGCCGCCGCCTTCGCCCGCGTGCGGTACAGCGCGGCCCGCGTCGCGCCGACGCGCGCGTCGGCCGGGTCGGCGTGCCATGCCATCTCGACGAGCTCGCACGCGACGTCGAGCGGGCCGTCCGCTGCGGCGCGCTCGGCGGCGGCGGCCAGCGCAGCGGCTCCACCGGTGAGGC
>CAZQYK010000546.1:0-6494 GCA_964597285.1 uncultured Spirochaetales bacterium | reverse complement strand
GCCGATGAAGCTGAAGAACGCGATCACCTCGCGCGTGAAGATCATGTCGGAGCTCGACATCGCCGAGCGCCGGCTGCCGCAGGACGGACGCATCAAGCTGAAGATGGGCCGCGGCAAGGAGATGGACTTCCGCGTCTCGGTCCTGCCGACGCTCTTCGGCCAGAAGATCGTGAAGCGTCTGCTCGACAAGTCGACCCTGCAGCTCGACCTGACCAAGCTCGGCTTCGAGCAGCCCCAGCTCGACGTGTTCCAGAACTCGATCCACCAGCCCTACGGCATGGTGCTCGTGACCGGCCCGACCGGCTCCGGAAAGACGACGACGCTCTACTCGGCGCTCTCGGAGCTCAACAAGACCACCGAGAACCTGTCGACCGCCGAGGATCCGGTCGAGTTCAACCTCGTGGGCATCAACCAGGTGCAGATGCACGACGAGATCGGCCTGAACTTCGCGGCCGCGTTGCGCTCCTTCCTGCGCCAGGACCCCGACATCATCATGGTCGGTGAGATCCGCGACTTCGAGACCGCCGAGATCGCCGTCAAGGCGGCGCTCACCGGCCACATGGTGCTCTCGACGCTGCACACGAACGACGCGCCGTCGACCGTCAACCGGCTGCTGAACATGGGCATCGAGCCCTTCCTCGTCTCGTCCTCGGTGAACTGCATCGTCGCGCAGCGCCTCGCGCGCCGCGTCTGCGAGGAGTGCAAGGACACCGACGCCGAGGTCACCCGCGAGGCGCTCGAGGAGGCCGGGATGGACCCGGAGACGGCGAAGGGCGTCGTGCCGGTGCGTGGCCGCGGCTGCCGCACCTGCTCGGACACCGGCTACAAGGGCCGGGTCGCGCTCTACGAGGTGATGGAGCTCAGGGAAGAGCTCAAGGAGTTCGTGCTCAACGGCGCCTCGGCGCTCGAGCTCAAGCGCGAGGCGATCCGCCTCGGCATGAAGACGCTGCGGATGAGCGCGCTGACGAAGCTCGGCGAGGGCGTCACGACGCTGAGCGAAGTCGTCCGCGTCTCCGCGGCCGACCACTAGGAGTTCTTCGATGGCGAACATGCACCAGCTGTTGAAGGCGATGATCGAGAAGGGCGCGAGCGACCTTCACATCACCACCGGAAGCGCGCCGCAGCTGCGGATCGACGGCAAGCTGCACCCGCTGCGGATGCCGCCGCTCTCGCCGCCGGAGACGAAGCAGCTCTGCTACTCGGTGCTCACCGACTCACAGAAGCACAAGTTCGAGGAGACGAACGAGCTCGATCTCTCGTTCAGCGTGCAGAAGCTCTCGCGCTTCCGCGGCAACGTCTTCGTGCAGCGCGGCAACGTCGCCGGCGCATTCCGCGCGATCCCGTTCAAGATCAAGAGTTTCGAGGAGCTCGGCCTGCCGAAGATCGTCACCGAGCTCGCACAGAAGCCGCGCGGGCTGATCCTCGTGACCGGTCCGACAGGCTCCGGCAAGTCGACGACGCTCGCGACGATGATCGACAAGATCAACAACGAGCGGAACGAGCACATCGTCACGATCGAGGACCCGATCGAGTATCTGCACCACCACAAGGGCTGCGTGCTGAACCAGCGTGAGGTCGGCGCCGACACGCACAGCTTCAAGGCCGCGCTGAAGTACATCCTGCGGCAGGACCCCGACGTCGTGCTGATCGGCGAGATGCGCGACCTCGAGACGATCGAGGCCGCCCTGACGGTCGCCGAGACCGGCCACCTCGCCTTCGCGACGCTGCACACGAACTCGGCGGTGCAGACGATCAACCGCATCGTCGACGTGTTCCCGCCCTACCAGCAGGCGCAGGTGCGGGCGCAGCTCTCCTTCGTGCTCGAGGGCGTGATGTGCCAGGCGCTGCTGCCGCGCGCGAACGGCCCGGGGCGCGTGATGGCGCTCGAGGTGATGGTGCCGAACGCGGCGATCCGGAACCTGATCCGCGAGGACAAGATCCACCAGATCTACTCGTCGATGCAGGTCGGCCAGGAGCGCTTCGGGATGCAGACGATGAACCAGTCGCTGGCCCAGGCCTACATGCGCCGGATGGTCTCGCTCGAGGACGCGCTGGGCCGCAGCTCGGACCCGGACGAGCTGCGCGGGCTGATCGGGAAGGGCCCCGCGACCGGCGCGGCGTCGCCGCGGTCGGCCGCGAAGGGCTAGCGCGGGCTCCGCGACCGCGGAAGAGGAGTCGAGGCGATGGCGATCTTTCAGTGGAAGGCGCGAACCCGCCAGGGGACGCTGAAGAAGGGCGAGATCGAGGCGCTCAACGAGGCGGCGGTGATGGCGCAGCTGCGCGCCCAGATGCTGCTTCCGGTGACCGTCAAGGAGAAGTCGAAGGACGTCAGCGAGTACCTGCCCTTCCTGAAGCAGGGCATCAAGACGCGCGAGCTCGTGATCTTCACGCGGCAGTTCGCGACGATGATCGACGCGGGCCTGCCGCTGGTGCAATGCCTCGAGATCCTCGGCGACCAGCAGCCGAACAAGACCTTCAAGACGATCATCCGCGACGTCAAGGCCGACGTCGAGCAGGGCTCGACCTTCGCCGACGCGCTGCGCAAGCACCCGAAGCCCTTCGACGAGCTCTTCGTGAACCTCGTCCAGGCGGGCGAGATCGGCGGCATCCTCGACACGATCCTGAACCGCCTCGCGGTCTACCTCGAGAAGGCCGACGCGCTCGCGAAGAAGGTCAAGGGCGCGATGGTGTATCCGAGCACCGTGCTCGTCGTCGCGGTCGGCGTCGTCGTACTGATGCTGACGAAGGTGATCCCGACCTTCGAGAAGATGTTCCAGGACTTCGGTGGCGAGCTGCCCGCGCCCACCGCCTTCGTCGTGGCGCTGTCGCACTTCATGCAGGAATGGATCGGGTTGTTCCTCGGCGCGGTCGTCGCGACGGTGATGGGCTTCTTCGCCGCGCGCCGGAAGAACCTGAAGTTCCGCCGCGCCACCGACGCGATGTTCCTGAAGCTTCCGATCTTCGGCACGCTGCTGCAGAAGGTGGCCGTCGCGCGCTTCACGCGGACGCTCGGCACGATGATCGCGTCGGGCGTTCCGATCCTCGACGGTCTCGAGATCGTCGCGAAGACGGCCGGAAACATGGTGATCGAGGAGGCGCTGCGCGACGTGCGCTCGGCGATCTCGGAGGGCAAGACGATCGCCGAGCCGCTGTCGGAGTCGGGCGTGTTCCCGGGCATGGTCACGCAGATGATCGCGGTCGGCGAGGAGACCGGCGCGATGGAGACGATGCTGTCGAAGATCGCCGACTTCTACGACGAGGAGGTCGACGCCGCGGTCGACGCGCTGACGGCGATGCTCGAGCCGCTGATGATGGTCTTCCTCGGCGGCACGGTCGGCGGCCTGCTGATCGCGATGTACCTGCCGATCTTCAAGATCGCAGAGACCATCGGCTAGCCGGTCGCGAGACTGCGGGTGACCCGACGGGTCGGCGACCACCGCGAGGGGCAGGTCGAGCGCCTGCTCCTCGTGCTGATGGGCGCGCGCCTCGCGCTCGCGCTCGGGAGCCTCGGCCTCGGCGCGGCGCTCGACGCGCTCGGTGGCGAAGTGCCGGCGACGAGCTTCCCCGGCTTCTACGTCGCGGTCGCGGCGTGCTTCGTCGCGACGCTGGTCTACCGGCCCTTCGTCGGCCGCATCCGGCGCCCGGGCCCGTTCGCGGCGATCAACGTCGCGACCGACCTCGCGCTCGTCTCGGCGCTGGTGCTGTACTCCGGCGGCAAGCAGTCGACCTTCACCTTCCTCTTCCTCGTCGTCGCGCTCTACGGCGGCGTGCTCTTCCCGCGCTGGGGCGCGCTCGCGTGCTCCGCGGCGTGCTCGTTCGCGTACGCCGCGGTGCTGGCGATCGGAGCGATCGGCTGGGGGCCCGCGCTGCCGCGCGAGCCCGCCGAGGCGCTGCTGACGAGCTGGGGCGTCCACACGGCGGCGCTGGTCGCCGCGGCGTCGCTCGCGGGCTTCCTCGCGCGCGAGCTCGTGCGCGCCGGCATCGCGCTCGACGAGCGCACGCAGGATCTCGAGCACCTGCGCACGCGGCACCAGCGGACCGTCGAGAGCCTGCGCAGCGGGCTGCTGACGACCGACCTCGGCGGGCGGATCACGTCGTTCAACCAGGAGGCGCAGCGCATCACCGGGCTCGCGCGCGGCGACGCGCTCGGCCGCGAGGTCGAGTCGGTCCTGCCGGGGCTCGGCTCGCTGCGCTGCGGCCCGCTCGCGCCCGACGGCTCGTCGCGCGCGCGGATGCCCTTCGCCGGGCCCGACGGGCGCGCGATGCACCTCGGCGTCGGCGCCTACGTGCTGCAGGACGCGAGCGGCGCGCCGGACGGGCAGGTCGTGATCTTCCAGGACGTGACCGAGGTCGTCGCGATGGAGCGCGAGCTGCGCCGCGCCGAGCGCCTCGCCGCGCTCGGCGAGCTGTCGGCGAGCATCGCGCACGAGATCCGCAACCCGCTCGCGGCGATCTCGGGCTCGATCCAGGTGCTGCAGGCCGAGGCCGGCGCGCCGGGCGGGAGCTCGAAGCGGCTGATGGAGATCGTCGTCCGGGAGGTCGACCGGCTCGACCGGCTGATCGCCGACTTCCTGCACTACGCGAGGCCCGGTGAGCCGCGGCTCGAGCCGGTGGCGGTCGCCGAGGCGGTACGCGAGGTGGTCGAGATGGCCGAGACCGCCGGAGTCGGCGACGTCGCGCTCGAGTGCCGCGTCGCGCCGGGCCTCGCGGTGTGCGCCGATCCGGGCCAGCTGCGGCAGGTGCTGTGGAACCTGCTGCTCAACGCGGTACAGGCGACCGCGGGCGGCGGACGCGTGCGCGTCGAGGCCGGCGCCGGGCGTGCGCCTCAAGGGGAGCCCGTCGCGGACCGAACCGGGGACGAGGGCAAGCCCGCCTGGGCGGAGATCGCGGTGATGGACCAGGGCGCCGGCATCCCCCCGGACGTCGCCGAGCGCGTGTTCGATCCCTTCTTCACGACCAAGCCGGGAGGGACCGGGCTCGGGCTCGCGATCGTGCACCGGGTGATCGCAGAGCACGGCGGCGCGATCCGCGTCGAGCGCGGCGCGGACGGCTTCCGCACGGCCTTCCGGGTCTGGCTGCCGCGCGCGGAGGCGGCGCAGTGAGGGCCCGCGGCCGCGTGCTCGTCGTCGACGACGAGCCGAGCATGCAGGAGTTCCTCGAGATCTTCCTGCGCAGCCAGGACTACGACACCGCGACCGCCGGCGGCCTCGCGGCGGCCCGCGCACAGCTCGAGAGCGACGACTTCGACCTCGTGATCACCGACATCCAGATGCCGGACGGAAGCGGCCTCGACCTGCTGCGCCACGTGCAGCAGAGCACGAGCGGCGAGTCCGAGACGCTCGTGATCGTGATGACCGCCTTCGCGAGCACCGAGACGGCGATCGCGGCGATGAAGGAGGGCGCCTACGACTACATCACCAAGCCCTTCAAGCTCGACCAGATCCAGATCGCCGTCGAGAAGGCGATCGAGAAGAAGTCGCTCTCGAGCGAGAACCGCCGCCTCCGCTCCGAGCTGCGCAGCCGCGTTCGCGAGCGCAACCTGATCGGAAGCAGCCGCGCGATGCAGCGCGTGGTCGACCTGATCGGGCAGGTCGCGGCGACGAAGGCGAACGTGCTCGTGTCTGGCGAGAGCGGCACCGGCAAGGAGATCGTCGCGCGCGCGGTCCACGACGGAAGCGAGCGGCGCGACAGCCCCTTCGTCGCGGTCAACTGCGGCGCGATCCCGGAGAACCTGCTCGAGTCGGAGCTCTTCGGCCACGTCAAGGGCGCGTTCACCGGTGCGGTGCAGAGCAAGCCCGGCTTGTTCGAGACCGCGCGGGCCGGGACGGTCTTCCTCGACGAGATCGGCGAGCTCACGCTGCCGCTCCAGGTGAAGCTGTTGCGCGTGATCCAGGAGCGGAGCTTCCGCCGCGTCGGCGGAACCAGCGACCTGCGCTTCGACGCGCGCCTCGTGGCCGCGACCAATCGCCGCCTCGAAGACGAGGTCGCCGGCGGCCGCTTCCGCGAGGACCTCTACTACCGCCTCAACGTAATCGAGGTCGAGCTGCCGCCGCTGCGCGAGCGACGCGAGGACATCCCGCTGCTCGTCGCGCACTTCGTCGCGAAGTACGGCGGCGAGCTGGGCCGCGACGTCGCGCGCGTGTCGGACGCAGCGCTCGAAAAGCTCGTCGAGTACGACTACCCCGGCAACGTGCGCGAGCTCGAGAACGTGATCGAGCGCGCCGTCGCGCTCTCGCGAAGCGAGGAGATCGACGTCGACGTGCTGCCGCCGACGGTCGTGCGCAGCCGCCCGCCGGCCGCGCACGCGCGCATCCCGGAAGAGGGCGTGAACCTCGACGCGCTGCTCGCCGACTTCGAGCGGGGCCTGCTGCTCGAGGCGCTCGAGCAGAGCGGCGGTGTCAAGAAGCGCGCGGCACAGCGCCTCGGCATCTCGTTCCGCTCGTTCCGCTACCGGCTCGAGAAGCTGGACCTCGAAGAGGGCGGCGACGACGGCT
>CAZQYK010000545.1:0-9510 GCA_964597285.1 uncultured Spirochaetales bacterium | reverse complement strand
CGGCCACGGCGCTCGCCGAGGTGCCGCACGAGGGCCTGCGCACGGGGCTCGTCGTCGCGGTGATCGCGGCGCTGGTCGGCGCCCTGCTGATCCTGCGCGCGCCGGCGTCGCTCGGGCCCCTCGAGCCCGTGCGGCGTCTCGCGATCTTCGACGCGCTGCGCCGCGTTCCGGGGCGGCGGCTCGTCGAGCTGCTGCTGCTCCGCGCCTGCTTCTCCGCGTGCTTCATCGCGGGCTGCGCGTCGGCGTTCGTCGCGTTCGAGATCCCGGCGCCGCCGTCGCAGATCGTGAGCGGGATCATGCTGGTCGCGCTGTTCGCGGCGCTGCCGATCGCAGTCTCCGGGATCGGCACGAGCCAGTGGGCGTTCCTGGTCCTGTTCGCCGACGTCGCGCCGGCCGAGCGGATCCTCGCGATGAGCCTCGTGCTCTCGTTCGGGATCCTGACGCTGCGCGGCGCGATGGGCCTTCTCTTCGCGCGCGAGCTCACCCGCGAGGCTCTCGAAGACGCCCGGGCCGCCGCGTGAGCGGCCTCGAAGACGCCCGGGTCGCCGCGTGAGCCCCGGCGCCACGCGCTTCACCGGCGAGCGCTTGCACGAGGGCGAGGCGCTCTTCGAGCTCGACCTCGCGCGCCACCGCGCGGCCTACGAGTTCGCGCGCGGCCGCGCACGGGGGGCGCGCGTGCTCGACCTCGGCTGCGGCGGAGGCGCCGGCGCCGCCGCGCTCGCGACCGACGCGGCGCGCGTCGTCGCGGTCGACCGCATCGCGCCCGATGCCCCGAGCCGCGCGGCCGGCGCGCGCTTCGTGCGCGGCGAGATCGGCGCGCTTCCGCTGCGCGCGGGTCGCTTCGACCTCGTCACGAGCTTCCAGGTGATCGAGCACCTCTCCGACCCCGGACCGTATCTCGACGCGATCGGCGCGCTGCTCGCACCCGGTGGCTGCGCGTTGCTGTCGACGCCGAACCGCGCGCGCTCGGACGGCGTGAACCCGTTCCACGTGCGCGAGTACCTCGGCGGCGAGCTGCGCGCGCTGCTCGGGCGCCACTTCGGCGACGTCGAGCTGCTGGGCGTCGGAACGAGCCCGGCGGTCACCGCGTGCCTCGACGCGCGCTCGCGGCGCATCCGGCGCGTGAGGCGCCTCGATCCGCTGCGCCTGCACGCGCGGCTGCCGCAGCCTATCGTCGAGCGCGCGTTCGCGCTCGGCGCGCGACTCGTGCGGCGTCGGGGAGCCGGCGAGACGCCCGACGCCACCTGGCGCGACTTCCCGATCGGCCCCGCCGACGACGCGACGAGCCTCGACTGGCTCGCGCTGTGCCGCGCGCCGCGCCGCGACCGCTAGCCGAGCCGTCCGGCGCGATCAGACCACTGGCCCGCGGCCGCGCAGGCCACCCGCGACGAGCGAGACGACCAGCAGCACGAGCGCGACGAAGAACAGGATCTTCGCAATGCCGGCCGCCGAGCCGGCGATGCCGCCGAAGCCGAACAGCGCCGCGACGAGCGCGATGATGAAGAACGTGAGTGCCCAGGAAAGCATGGGATTCCTCCGGTTGTGTACCGAGTCCCAGAGCAACAAGCGTGCCAGCTGCGCATCCGCGCACGCGCACGCCGGAACCCACGGAATACGCGCCGGTTTGTAGAACCGGGGAGGCTGCCCCGCGCCCTACGGCGCCGCGTAGCGGCCCGCTCCGCCCTCGCCGACGAGATCGAGCAGCACGCGCGCGACGCCGTCCTGCCCCGCGCTGCCGCCGAGTGCGCGGGCCACGCGCGCGCGCACCTGCTCGCCCGAGCGCCCGGGATGCGAGACGATCAGCGGGATGCGGGCGTCCTTCTCGCCGGGGCTTCCGTGGTACGAGCGGTAGGGCGGCGCGAAGTAGCGGCGCTCTTCGAGCGGGCGCTCGTCGCCGGCGCGCGCGATCAGCACCAGGTCGCCGACCCGCGCGGCGGCCGGGCCGGCCGCGAGCGCGCGCAGCCGCGCCTCGAACCCGGGCCAGTGCGGCCGCGGGTTCGCCGCGAGGTGGCTCTCGAGATCCTCGAGCCTTCCGTCGCCGACGTAGACCCGGAACGGCGTGCAGCCGCGCTGCGCGCACGGCCGGCGCACGAGGATCATCTCGAGCGAATCGACCAGCTGCGAGGCGTGGAGCCCCTCGGTCGAGGTCCGATGGAACGCGTCGGCCGCCGCGAGCACGTCCTCGTCGAGCCGCGGCGGCGCGCTCCAGTCGCAGCGCTGGCCCGCCTCGAGACACGACGAGCGGTCGGCGAGGTAGACGTACGCGAGCCCGCCCTGATAGGCGAGCACGGCGTCGTAGTCGGCGTCGTCGGCCGTCTCGAGCTGGAACGGGCGGACGCGGAACCCGGCGCGGTGCAGCACGTCGGCGGGCTCGCCCGAATCGTCGACGCCGAGCGAGTAGTGGTCCTCGTGCACGACCTGCGTGTGCCCGTGGTCCGACGTGACGACGACCCAGCGGTCGCGCAGCGCACCGCGCTCGCGCAGGTCGGCCGCGAGCTCGCCGATCAGCGGGTCGACGACGCGGCGCAGGTAGTCGCGGCGCCCCGCGTCGGGCCCCTCCCCGGCGGAGTGCGCGTACAGGTCGGTGCCGGGCAGGTACACCGTCAGCACGTCCGGCGCGCGGCCGCCCTCGTCCTCGAGGTGGTCGCGCACCGACCGCACGATGTCGCGGTCGAGCTCCTCGAACACGCGCGAGGCTTCCTCGTCGCTGATCTGCGCGCGCAGCTTCTCCTGCACCGTCACGCGGAACGCGTCGAGCAGCGCCACGCGGTCGGGCATCAGCAGCACGTCGGCGCCGCGGAACACCGAGTGCATCGCGACCCAGACCCGCAGCCCCGGCTCGCGCGCGCGCATCCGCTCGTAGACCGTCGGCACGAGCAGCAGGTCGTTCACGAGCCCCTCGGTGAAGGTCGCGAGCACGTCGGACGGGTCCTGGATGCTCGACGGCACCGGGGCCGCCATACGGCGCTCCTCGCGCAGGAAGATCTCGTTTCCGACGACCCCGTGCTCCGCCGGCGGCGCGCCGGTGAAGGCCGTCGCCCAGGCCACCGCGGTCGACGACGGCAGCGTCGCGAGCAGCGACGGCTCGAGGTGGGCCGCGCCGCCGCCGGTGGCGGGCAGGCCGACGAGCGCGGCGATCTCCGGCAGCTCGCCGCCGCGGAGCAGGCCGTACAGCAGGTCGCGGTCGACGCCGTCGATCGCGACGACAATTAGCGACGGCCCCTCGGCGCCGGCGCCGGCGTCGCCACCCTCGCGCAGCTCGACGGCGCTCCCGCGCGCGGTGAAGCGGGTCGCCTCGCCGACGCTCCGCCAGACGGCGCAGCCGGGAAGCACCACGAGTGCCGCAGCAACGGCCAGCGCGAGGCTCCCGGCGCGCCCGACCCTGCTCACCGACGTCCTCCGGTCCGGCCGCCTCGAGCGCACACGATCAGCGGAGGCTCAAGAGCTCGCGCGACGAGAGCGGGCCGGACCCCGCCCGGTAGATCAGCCGCGCTCCGTCGAGCTCGGCCTCGACCTCGATGCGGTCGCCGACGAAGCGGTAGTCCGAGGCGGCGTCGACGCGCGGCCCGATCACGTAGTGCCGAACGGCGAGCTCTTCGGGTGTGCGCACGACGACGGTGTCGCTCACGCGCGCCTCCGACCCAGCCGGCGCCGTGGCGTCGCCGATCGCGTCACTCGCCCCGTCGAGCCGAGACACGACGACGAGCTCGCGGCCGTCGAGGTAGATCTCCTCGATCGAGAGGTCGTAGCTCGGGTCCGGTACGTCGAGCGCGACGGTCAGCGTCTGGTCCTGGCGGGCGGCGACCCGCGAATCGCCGGCCGCTCGATCGGAGCCCGGCGGGCCGGCCGCGACGTCGGCCGGCGCGTCCTCTGCGTCGTCCGGGAAGTCGACGTCGATGTACGGAACGCGGATGCGCTCCTCCTCCATGTCGACCCTCAGCTTCGGAACCCGGACGGTGCGCTCCGTCGTCCCGACGTCGACGTCCGGCCCGTGGACGTCGTAGTCGGGCAGGCGGCCGGACTCGACGTCGACGTCCACGTCGGGCATGTCGCCCTCGCGCTCGCGCTCGACGCGGCAGCCGAGCGCGCTCAGCGCCAGCAGCGCGAGCGTCGCCGTCGCCAGCCCGAGGCTCCGTGTCGATCTCCGTGTCGCGATCCCCATCGCTCCCTCCTGCATCCGGTGCGTGTTGCCGGGAGCTCGTTCAATTTGCGTGCCAGCGCGCGACGTCTTCCGCTTTGTACAACCCGCGCGCACGCGGAGACCCGTCGCCGCCCGCTACCGCTCCGGGGCCGAACGCCGGGATCGCCGGCTTCCGTGACGGAGCGGCGGTCCGCGCCTCGAGCCGCGCGAGGCGGCGCGCCATCCACGCGTGGAAGGGCGCGTGGCCGCGCGCGAAGGCCGTCTGCACGAGCGACGGCGCGAGCACGTGCAGCAGCTCGAGCGCGGTGGCCCAGCGCGGCGCCACGCGCAGCGGCCGGCGCACCACCGCCCAGCCGATCCGGCGCGCCGCGCGCTCGACGTCGAGGGCCGGGAACACGCGGTAGATCCGCGACGGGGCCATCATCGGGGTTCGCACGAGCGGCATCGCGATCTGGGTCACGCAGAGGCCCTCGCCGCCGAGCTCGAGGCGCAGCGTGCGCGCGAAATGGTCGCCAGCGGCCTTCGCGGCGACGTAGCCGCCGAAGTTCGGCGCGCCGGTGAGCACGCCGATCGTCGAGACGAGCACGACCTGGGCGCCCTCGCGCGCGCGCAGCACCGGCAGCAGCCGCAGCGTCAGCGCCGCGGCGCCGAGGTAGTCGACCGCGATCAGCCGCTCGAGGTCCTCGCGGCGCGTCGCGGCGAGCGGGCGGCGGATCGACAGGCCGGCGTTGTGCACGAGCACGTCGACCGGCCCGTCGGCCGCGATCTCGTCGGCGCGCCACTCGACCTCGGCCGGCTCCGCGAGGTCGGCGGGGTATGCGCGCGCGGCGCCACCGAGATCGCGCGCCTCGTCGACGACGCGCGCGAGCTCGTCGGCGCGGCGCGCGAGCAGCGCCAGCTCGGCGCCGGCGCGCGCGGCCTGTCGCGCGAACGCCAGCCCGATGCCCGACGACGCGCCGGTCAGCAGCACGCGCCGGCCGCGCAGCGCCGCGCGCAGCCGCCGCTGGTATCTCGTCTCGCGTTCCTCGCGCTCCGCCATCTCGCCCTCTCGCCCGTCCGGACAACGGTGGGAAAGCAAGGCTCGTGCCGGCGGAGAGGGGGGAGCTTCCCGCGGGATGGAGCTTAGGCGGCGGCGGCGCAGATCTCCTTCAGCGCCTCGTCGTCGACGACGCGCTGGTGGTCGGCGAGCGCCTGAAAGCGCTCGAAGGCGTGCTCGAGCGCCGCATCGGTGAGCCGGAAGCCGAGCGCCCGTGTGCGCGCGACGAAGCCGGCGCGGCCCGAGAGCTTGCCGAGCACGATCTCGGTGCCGCGCGCGTGGCCGATCGCCGCCGGGTCGAGCACCTCGTAGTTCTCGCGCCACTTGAGCACGCCGTCCTGGTGGATGCCCGACGCATGGCGGAACGCGTTCGCGCCGACGACGGCCTTGTTCGGCGGCACCGGCACCCCGCTGTGTCGCTCGACGAGCGCGGACAGCGCGCAGATGCCGCGCGCGTCGACGCCGGTGTGGACGCCGAGCTCGGGGCCGTGCACCTGGATCGCCATCACGACCTCCTCGAACGAGGTGTTCCCGGCGCGCTCGCCGATCCCGTTCACCGCGAGCTCCACCTGCCGCGCGCCGGCGCGCACCGCCGCGAGCGCGTTCGCGGTGGCGAGGCCGAGGTCGTCCTGGCCGTGGAACGAGAGCACCGCGTCCTCGAGCTCGGGCACCGCGCGGCGCAGCTCGGCGAGGATCCGCGCCAGCTGGTCGGGCAGCGCGTAGCCGACCGTGTCGGGCACGTTGATCGTCGAGGCGCCCGCCGCGAGCGCGGTGCGCACGACGTCGCGCAGGAAGCCGGGATCGGCGCGCGTCGCGTCCATCGGGCTGAACTCGACGTCGGCGCACGCGTTGCGCGCGCGCGCCACCGCGTACTCGACCATCCCGAGCACCTCGTCGCGGCCCTTGCGCAGCTGGTGCGCGAGGTGCACGTCGCTCGCGTTGACGAAGGTGTGGATGCGCGGGGTTTCGGCGCCGCGCAGCGCCTCGGCGGCGGCGTCGACGTCGAAGGGCACGGCCCGCGCGAGCGCGCACACCGAGGCGCCCTTCACCGCGGCGGCCACCTCGGCCACCGCCGCGCGCTCGCCGGCGGACGCGGCCGGGAAGCCGGCCGCGATCACGTCGACGCGCATCGCGGCGAGCGCCTCGGCGATCTCGACCTTCTGGCGCGCCGAGAAGCAGACCCCCGCGGTCTGCTCCCCGTCGCGCCACGTGGTGTCGAAGACGACGACCTTGTCGGACATGGCTTCGCTCCTGGGCCGCCGGCGCGGCGCGGAGCGGGTCCGGGAACTTCCCGGGGTGCAGAGACGCAAAACCCCCTCCGGCCGGTCGGCGGGAGAGGGTTCGGGGCTGGGTTGCTGAGGGGACTGGGTTCAGCGCGCTCCCGGGCCTTCTCCCGCCTGCGTAAGGAGCAGGCCGAGGAGGAGGTCGAGCGAGAGGCTGCGCGGAGCCGGAGTCACCATGACGTCTTCTGTGTAGTGCGGGCCCGCGCGGGCGTCAAGCGCGGCGCGGCGGCCGGCAGTCGGCCCACGGCCGGGCCGCCTCGAGCTGCGCGGCGAGCCGGAACAGCGTCGCCTCGTCGCCGAAGCGGCCGGCGAACTGCACGCCGATCGGCAGCCCCGACGCGCTCCACGCCAGCGGCACCGACATCGCCGGGTGTCCCGACGCGTTGAAGAGCTGCGTGAAGCCGACCGTGCGGCCGAGGTCGGCCATCAGGCCCGGCACGTCGGGGCGCGTCAGCGCGCAGCGGCCGAGCGGCAGCGGCGGCGTCGCCATCGTCGGCGTGATCCACGCGTCGTAACGCGCCAGGAAGGCCTCGACCTCGCGTCCGAGCCGGTGGATCACGCGGATCGCGCGCAGGTACTCGTTCGCGCCGGCGCCCTTCACCGCCTCGGCCATCAGCCACGACATCGGCTCGACGTCGTCGGCGCGGCACTCGCGTCCGAGCTCCTGCGAGCGCGCGATCAGGGCCTCGAGCACCGACGAGGCGATGATCACCTGGGTCGCGCGCGCGAAGGACTCGCGATCGATCTCGAGCCGCGCCTCCTCGACCTCGTGCCCGAGGCTCTCGCACAGCCGCGCCGCGTCGCGCGCGGCGGCCGCGCACTCCGGGTCCACGTCGGCGCCATTGAAGGCCTCGGTCTGGAGCGCGATGCGCAGCCGGCCCGGGTCGGCGCCGACCTCGTCGAGGTACGCGCGCTCGGCCGGCGGCGCCCAGTACGGGTCGCCCGGCGCAGGGCCGGCCACCGCGTCGAGCAGCGCGGCGCCGTCGCGCACGCTGCGCGACACGGCGTGCACCGTCGTCATCCCGCTCCAGTTCTCGCCGACCTTCGGACCGAGCGGCACGCGGGCGCGCGTGGGCTTGATCCCGAACAGCCCGCAGCACGACGCCGGGATCCGGATCGAGCCGCCGCCGTCGCTCGCCTGCGCCGCCGGCACGATCCCGGCCGCGACGGCTGCCGCGGCGCCACCCGACGATCCGCCGGCCGTGTGCGCCGGACTCCACGGATTGCGCGTCTGGCCGTAGAGCGTGGACTCGGTCGTCGTCGTGATCCCGAACTCCGGCGACGCGGTGCGGCCGAAGATCGCGAGCCCGGCGCGCCGGCAGCGCGCGACGAACTCGGTGTCGTAGTCCGGCACCTGGTCGGCGAAGAAGCGCGAGCCGTTCGTCAGCGGCAGGCCGGCGGCGGCGGTGTTCAGATCCTTCAGCAGATACGGCACGCCGCGCAGCGGGCCGTCGGGCAGCCCGGCGGCGATCGCCGCGCGCGCCGCCTCGTAGCTGCGGATCACGACCGCGTTCAGCGCCGGGTCGCGCTCCTCGACGCGCGCGATCGCCTCGTCGAGCAGCTCCTCGGGCTTCACCTCGCCGTCGCGCACCCAGGCCGCGAGGCCGAGCGCGTCCTGGGTCTCGTACTCCGCGATGCGTGCCATGCGCCCTCCTGCGCGATCCATCCTATACTGCGCTCTCGCGTGTCGTCACCCGAGAAGCGCTATCACCAGTGCACGATCTGCGAGGCCGCGTGCGGGCTCGAGATCGAGGTATCGGGCCGCGAGGTGGTCGGCATCCGCGGCGACGCCGACGACGTCTTCAGCCGCGGCTTCGTGTGCCCGAAGGGCGCCGCGCTGTGCGAGCTCGACGCCGACCCCGACCGGCTGCGCGCGCCGCTCGTGCGCCGCGACGGGCGCCACGTCGAGGCGTCGTGGGACGAGGCCTTCGAGGCGATCGACCGCGGGCTGCGGCCGATCGTCGCCGCGCACGGGCCCGACGCGCTCGGCGTCTACCTCGGGAACCCCACCGCGCACAGCACCGCGCTCGGCCTCTACGCCGGCGCGCTGCTGGCCGGCTTCCGCACGCGCAACCGCTTCAGCGCGAGCACCGTCGACCAGTTCCCGAAGCAGGTGGCGACGGGCCTGATGTTCGGCACGGCGCTCAGCGTGCCGATCCCGGACATCGACCGCTCGCGGTACCTGCTGATGCTCGGCGCGAACCCGATGGCGTCGAACGGGAGCCTGTTCACGGTGCCCGACTTCCGCGGCCGCGCGCGCGCGCTGCGCGAGCGCGGTGGCCGGCTCGTCGTCGTCGACCCGCGCCGCAGCGAGACCGCGCGCATCGCCGACGAGCACGTGCCGATCCGCCCCGGGAGCGACGCGTGGCTGCTCGCCGGCATGGTGCACACGCTCTACGCCGAGGGTCTCGTGCGCCTCGGCCCGCTCGCCGAGTGGACGGCCGGCGTCGACGCGCTCGAGCGCGCGATCGCGCCCTTCACGCCCGAGCTCGCCGAGACGGCCTGCGGCGTGCCGGCCGCGACGATCCGGCGCCTCGCGCGCGAGCTCGCCGCGAGCGACGCGGGCTGCGTCTACGGCCGCATCGGCACGACGACGACCGAGTTCGGCACGCTCGCGAGCTGGCTCGTCGACGCGCTCAACGTGCTCGCCGGCCAGCTCGACCGTCCCGGCGGCGCGATGTTCCCGAAGGCCGCGGCCTTCGCCGCGAACACGCGCGGCAAGCCCGGTGTCGGCGGCGGCGTGCGCCTGCACCGCCACCGCAGCCGCGTGCGCGGCGCGCTCGAGGTGTTTGGCGAGTTCCCGTGCGCGTGCCTCGCCGAGGAGATCGAGACGCCGGGCGAGGGCCAGATCCGCGCGCTGCTGACGATCGCCGGCAACCCGGCCCTCAGCACGCCGAACTCCGGACGCCTCGCGCGCGCGCTCGGCACGCTCGAATTCATGGTCAGCGTCGACCTCTACCTGAACGAGACGACGCGCCACGCCGACGTGATCCTGCCGGGCCTCTCGCCGCTCGAGCAGTCGCACTACGACGTCGCGTTTCCGCAGCTCT
>CAZQYK010000544.1:0-10198 GCA_964597285.1 uncultured Spirochaetales bacterium | reverse complement strand
CCGTCGAGCGCGACGGCGCTCGCGAAGCCCATCTGCCGCAGCGTCGCGGCGGCGAGCGTCGAGATCTTCCCGAACTCGCAGTACACGAGCACGCGCGTCGCCGGGTCGGGGAAGCGCTTGTCGACGAGCAGCTCGAGCTGGCCGCGCGGCAGGTGCGCCGCGCCGGGCACGTGGCCGGCCGCGTACGCGTCGGCCTCGCGCACGTCGAGGATCGCGAGGTCGCAGGTGCCGCTCTCGACGCGACGGCGCAGCTCGTCGATCGACACGAACGCGATCGAGCGCGCTGCGTCGCGGATCAGCTGGCTCACGGGCTTCCCGCCCGACGCGTTCGTGCGCAGCGCCTCGGTCAGGTGCTGCGGCAGCTCGAGGTTGCGCTTCGTCATCTCGGCGACGAAGGCCTCGCGGTCCGGCACCGCGAGGCGCGGGTTCGTGCGGCGCTGCTCGCCGAGCGTCGTCGCCGGGCTGCTCTTGTAGTTGTGGCCGGGGTGGACGACGAGCTCCGGGTCGAGCCGGAACAGGTGCTCGTGCAGGCTGTCCCACAGTGCCCCGGCGTCACCGGTGGGCAGGTCTGTGCGGCCGAGCGAGCCGAGCAGCAGCGTGTCGCCGGTGAGCACGTGGCCCGGCAGCACGAGGCAGGTCGAGTCGGCGGTGTGGCCGGGCGTGTGCAGCACGCCGATCCGCAGCTCGCCGAGCGCGACCGAGTCGCCGTCCTGCACCGCGAGGTCGACGAAGGGCGCCGGGCTGTGGCGGTGCATCACCACGCGCGCGCCGAGCTCGCGCCCGAGCTGGCGCGACGCCGAGAAGTGGTCGGCGTGGGTGTGGGTGTCGATCACGTACTGGATCGACAGCCCGCGCGCGGCGGCGGTGGTCGTGAAGCGCTCGGTGCGGTCGAGCACCGGGTCGACGATCGCCGCGACGCGATCCTCCTCGCAGCCCACGAGGTAGGAGCGGCAGCCCCCGGTCGCGAACTCCTCGAAGATCACGCCCTCTTCTAGCCCTGCCGGACCCGAGAAGGCAAGCCCGAACGCCCGTCCCGCCTTGCCCCGACTCCGTTCGGCTTCGCCTCACTGTGCGCGCCCTGCGGGCGCTCGCGCTACGCCGGCGCGTCGCCGGCGACGTCGAAGCGGCGGAACGCGGCGGCGACGGCCCAGGTGCCGCCGACGCAGGCGGCGGCGAGCGTCGCGACCGGCACGCCGACCGCGGCCCACGGCGAGCCGGTGAGGTTCAGCGCCCCGAATCCGAGCGCGAGGGTGCCGCCGAGGATCGCGGCGAGCGACGCGAACTTGAACAGCGCCGTCGCGAAGGTGCGCCCGACGAAGCCGACGTCGCCCGGGTCGTCGGGCACCGTGCGGTACGGCATCCACAGGAAGAAGAGGTTGTCGATGCACAGCGCCACCCAGCTCACGATCGGCAGCAGCGCGACGACGAGCGCCGTGACCGGCAGCGTCAGCGCGCCGGTCACGGCGACGAGCGCCAGCACGCCGCTCACCTGCACGGCGGTCGCGAAGAGCGCCGCCGGCGCGATCTGGCCCGCCGCCATCGCGAGCGGCGAGACCGGCCAGCTCTTGAGCTGGCCGAGGCGGTCGAGGTCGCGGCGGAAGTCGCAGGCGAGGTTGTCGCCCATCAGCAGCGGCAGCATCGTCACGAGGAAGATCCCGGTGCGCGCGACCCGCGTGACGATCTCCTGCGGGTCGCCGCGCAGCAGCGGCACCGCGACGCTCGCCGCAGCGACGAGGCCGACGACCGCGAGCAGGAGCAGGATGCCGCGCGGATTGCGCACCAGCTCCTGCACCTGGCGCCACGCGACCGGTCCCGCCCCGCCGAGCCGCGGCAGCATCGGCACGCGCCGCGCGGCGCGCGCGGGCGTCGCGCCGAACGCGCCGCCGCCGCCGCGCATCCGCGCGAGCCGCCGCGCGCTGCGCTCGCTGTGCTGGAGCGCGGTCTCGACGAACGGGATCCGCATCACGCACAGGTGGGCCACCGCCGCCGCGAGCAGCGCGGACGCGAGGCCCGCGCTCGCGAGCCAGCGTCCGGGGCTCGCCGCGATCAGGGTCTCGAGGAAGGGGCGCGCCGGCGCGCCGAACACCGCGAGCGCGCGCGACTCGAGCGCGAACTCGCGGAACGGCAGGCCGGGGCTCGCGCGCAGCTCGAGCGCGATCGCCGCCACCGGCAGCGCCACGAGCGCGACGCCGAGCGGCCGCGTCCAGCCCGGACGGTGCAGCGCGAGCCACGCGCGCACGCCGGCGAGCCACTGCGCCGAGATCTGGAGCAGCAGGAACACGAGCGTGTAGCCGGTGAACGAGCTCCACCAGCTCGCGCCGCGCCACGCCGGCAGGAGCGACAGCAGCAGGCCCGAGAAGAGCGCCGGCCGCGCGCGCATCGCGACGTTGTAGACGACGAGCTCGGCGCGTCCGAGCGGCGCGCCGAGCAGCCAGTGGACGTCGGCGGGCCGGAAGTAGAGGCCGAGCGGCGACAGCGCACCGAGACACACGAGGGCCATCAGCGCCGGCGCGCCGTAGGCGGGCAGGCTCTCGCCGATCGTCGCGCCGGCCCGCCCGGTGCTCGCGATCACCGCGCAGAAGAGCGCGAGCCCGGCCGCGGTGAGCGCGCCGCGCGGCTGGCGCAGCCGCCGCGCCAGCCCGAGCGCCGCGCTCCGCGAGTCGCGCCAGACGAGCCACGCGAGCGGCCGCATCAGGCCTCCGGGCCGGGCTCGGTCGCGCTGAAGAAGATCTCCTCGAGCGTCGCCGCGTCGCGCAGCGCCGGCAGCTCGGCGGCGATCTCGGCCTTCGAGCCGTGGAAGAGCTTCGCGCCCTCGCGCAGGATCAGGAAGCGCGTGCAGTGGGCCTCGATCTGCCCGAGCAGGTGGCTGCTCATCACGACCGCGCTGCCGGAGTCGGCGCGCCGGCGCAGCGCCGCGAAGAGCGTGCGGATCCCGCGCGGGTCGAGCCCGACGAGCGGCTCGTCGAGCATCAGCACGCGCGGCGCGTGCAGCAGCACCGCCGCGACCGCGACCTTCTGCCGCATCCCGCGCGACAGCGCCTCGGCGAGCGTGTCGCGGCGGTCGGCGAGCTCGAGCTCGTCGAGCAGCTCGGCGGCCCGCTCCTCCCAGCCGTCGACGCCGTAGAGCCGCGCCGCGAGCTCGAGGTGCTCCCACACCGACAGGCGCGCGAACAGGTGCGGCTCGTCGGGCACGAGGCCGAGGCGGCGCTTCGCGTCGGTCGGGCTCGCGAGCGCGTCGACGCCGTCGACCGCGATGCTGCCGGCGTCGGGCACGAGGATCCCGGCGATGCAGCGCAGCGTCGTCGTCTTGCCGGCCCCGTTCGGGCCGACGAGGCCGAGGATCTCGCCGCCGCGCACCTCGAACGACAGGTCGTCGACGGCGAGGCGCCGCTCGTAGTGCTTCCGGAGCTCTTTGACGATCAGCATCGGCGGCGGCGGGTCTCCCGGAGGCGGCGTGCGGCGTTCCAGTATGACGCCGGCTCGGCCGTCCAGGGATCCGTTCGGCGGGCGCGTCCCGCGACGTTAGCGGAAGCTACACGCGCGAAATATCCTCGCCCCGATGGCCGCGAGCCCCCGCCGCCTGCCGCGCGCCGAGCGCCGCCAGCAGCTCGTCGAGGTTGCGCGTGCCGTCTTCGCGGCGCGCGGCTTCGACGCCGCCGCGCTCGAGGAGATCGCCGAGCGCGCCGGCGTCACGCGCCCGATCCTGTACAGCCACTTCGGCGACAAGCAGGGCCTGTTCGAGGCGGTCGTCGACGCCGAGATCGCGCGGGTCGCCGCCGTCGTCACCGACGCGATCGCCGCACCTGGCCCGCCGCGCGAGATCGTCGAGCGCGGGCTGCGCGCGTTCTTCGCCTATGTGCGCGAGCACCCCGAGGGCCACGCGGTGCTGACGCGCGACGCGCCGGTGCACGTCTCCGACGCCGGCCTCGGCACGATGCTCGACGGCCTCGCCGGCCGCATCACCGACACGATCGCCGCCGGCATCGCGTCGTTCGGTCTCGACCCCTCGCCGGCGCCGATCTTCGCGAACGCGCTGATCGGCATCGGCGCCCACGTCGGCCGCTGGTGGCGCGAGAACCCCGAGATGTCGCTCGACGACATCACGCGCCACACGACCGCGTTCGTCTGGAACGGATTCGAGGGATTGATGCGCGAGCCCCGGGACGTGCTCGGCGATTAGGCGCCGGCTCCCGCTGGGTCGCCCACCGGCGTGAAGCGCTCGGCCGCGAGCGCGCGCAGGCGCTCGATCGCCTCGCGGCGGCTCACCGAGAGCGGCACCGTCGCGTCGAGCTCGCGCAGCAGGTGGGCGTCTCGCAGCGGCTGCTGCTCGTGCAGCGCGCGGTAGAGCGCCGCGATCACCGCCTGCTCGATCTCGGCGCCGCTCATGCCCTCGCTCGCGAGCACGAGGTCGGCGAGCTCGAACGCGTCGGGGTCCTGCCGGCGCAGGCGCAGGTGGATCGCGAGGATCTCGCGCCGCTCGGCAGGGGTCGGCAGGTCGACGAAGAACACCTCGTCGAAGCGCCCGCGGCGCATCAGCTCCGGCGGCAGCGCGAAGACGTCGTTCGCAGTCGCGACGACGAACACCGCCTCGCTCCTCTCCTGGAGCCAGGTCAGCAGGTGCCCTTGCACGCGGCGGCCGAGCCCGCCGTCGAGCGAGGCGTCGCCGCCGGCCGAGAAGGCCTTCTCGATCTCGTCGATCCACAGCACGCAGGGCGCGAGCGCCTCGGCGAGCGCGAGCGCGCGGCGCAGGTTCTTGTCGGTCTCGCCGACGTACTTGTCGTAGAGCCGCCCGGCGTCGAGCTTCACGAGCGGCTGGCCCCAGCGGCGCGCGATCGCCTTCGCCGCCAGCGACTTGCCGCAGCCCTGCACGCCGGTCAGCAGCACGCCGCGCGGCGGAGCCAGGCCGAGCGCCTTCGCCTCCGGCGTGTAGCCCTGGCGCGCGCGCTCGAGCCAGGCCTCGAGCCGGCCGAAGCCGCCGATCTCGAACGCGTTCGCGCCCGGCGGCAGGTACTCGAGCAGGCCGCCGTCGCGGATCGCGCGCGCCTTGCGGCCGACGATCGCGTCGAGGTCGGCGGCGTCGAGCCGGCCGTCCTCGAGCGCGGCGTACGCGACCGCCTGGCGCGCCTGGTTCAGCGTCAGCCCGCGCATCGCGTCGAGCAGCGCCTCGCGCTCGCTCGGCTCGAGCGCGACCGACACGCGCGCGCCAGCGCGCAGCGCGTCGAGCGTGTCGTCGACGACGGCGTCGAGCTCGGGGCGCTCGGGCAGCGCGAGGCGCAGGTAGGCCGCGTGCGCCTCGAACTCGGCCGGCAGGTCGATCGCCGCGCCGGTCAGCACGACCGCCGACGCGCGGCGCTCGAAGGCCTGGCACACCTCGCGCAGCAGGCGCGCGTTCACCGCGTCGGCGAGGTGGGCGCCGAAGTCCTTGAGCAGGAACAGGCCGTCGCGGTCGAGCGCGAGCAGGTGGCGCAGCACGCCGGCCGGCTCCTGCGTCGTCGCGATCGCGTTGCCGCCGGTCTCGGCGTCGGCGCCCCAGCGCAGCCCCTGCGCCACCGACCACTCGAAGAACGACAGCCCGAGGCCGCGCGCCGCCGCCTGCGCGACGCGCCTCGCGCGCTCCTCGTCGGCCGTCTCGATCACGACGAGCGGGTGGAACGAGCGCACGAGCATCGAGAGCTCGTGCAGCGCGCTGGCGAGCGGCATGCGGGGACGATAGCGGTGCCGAGCGCCGCCGCGCCCGCGCTAGTCGCGCAGCTCGCGCTTCAGGATCTTGCCGGTCGGGCCCTTCGGCAGGCTCTCGGCGAAGGCGACGATGCGCGGGTACTTGTAGGCCGCGAGGCGCTCCTTGCAGTAGGCGATGACGTCCTGCGCGCCGAGCTTCGGGTCGGTCGACACGATGACGGCCTTCACCTCCTCGCCGTGGCTCTCGTGCGGCACGCCGACCACCGCGGCCTCGACGATCGCCGGGTGCGCGTACAGCACCTCCTCGATCTCGCGCGTATACACGTTGAAGCCGCCGCGGATGATCATGTCCTTGACGCGGTCGACGATGCGGTACGAGCCGTTCGGGTCGCGGATGCCGACGTCGCCCGAGTGGAACCAGCCGCTGCGCAGCGCCTCGCGCGTCGCGTCGGGCCGGCCGAGGTAGCCCTTCATGATGTTGTGGCCGCGGATGCAGATCTCGCCGCGCTCGCCGTCGGGCAGCGGCTGGTCCTTCTCGTCGAGGATCGCCATCTCGACGCCCCACACCGGGTAGCCGACCGATCCCGGCGTGCGCTCGCGGCCCGGCATGTTGAAGCTCGCGATCGGCGAGGTCTCGGAAAGGCCGTAGCCCTCGAGGATCTCGACGCCGAACTTCGCCTCGAAGGCCTTCATCACCTCGACCGGCATCGCCGCGCCGCCCGAGAGACAGGTGCGAAGCCGCGACAGGTCGTGGCTGCCCTCGTGGTGCAGCAGCGCGAAGTACATCGTCGGCACGCCGGCGAAGCGCGTGACGCCGTGGCGCCCCATCGTCTCGAACGCGTCGTCGGGCGTGAAGCGCGGCAGCAGCGTGAAGGTGCCGCCGGCGGCGATCGTCGCGTTCTGGATGCAGGTCTGGCCGAAGGAGTGGAAGAGCGGCAGCACGCCGAGCGCGACGTCGTCGGGCTGGGTCGGGATCAGCTTCGGCACGACGACGGCGCAGTTGACGAAGAGGTTCGAGTGCGTGAGCTCGGCGCCCTTCGGCTTGCCGGTGGTGCCGGAGGTGTAGAGCACGACCGCGGTGTCGCTCGGCAGCGTCGGGTGCACCGCGTCGGCCGGCGGCGCGGCGGCGAGGCCGGCGAGCGAGTCGCGGTCGTCGCCGGCGGCCCAGACGATCGGCACGCCGGCGGCGTCGGCGCCCTTGCGCGACGGCGCCTCGAAGAGCGGGTGCGCGACGAGCAGCTTCGCGCCCGAGTCCTCGAGGTGGTACTGCACCTCGGGCGCCGAGAGCAGCACGTTGAGCGGCACGACGGTGCAGCCGGCGTAGAGGATCCCGAAGTAGGCGATCGTGAACTCGGGCAGGTTCGGCACCAGGATCGCGACGCTCGAGCCCGGCTCGATGCCGCGCGCGCGCAGGCCCGTCGCGACGCCGCGCGCCGCGCGGTCGAGCTCGGCGTAGGTCAGCGCGCGCTCGCCGTGGCGCACCGCCGGGTGGTCGGGCCGCTCGCTCGCGCTGCCCTGGAGAATGCTGCCGAGGTTCAGGTGCATCGGTCGGGGGCCTCCCTGTCTGGGGCCACTCTATCACGCGCTTCGGAGCAGCATCCCGGCCCAGACGCCGATCGCGGTGACGAAGGCGAGCAGCCCCGACCACGCCGCGACACGCCCGGCGCGGCGGTGCGACGCGCCGCCCGGCAGCGGCTCCGACGGCAGGCTCGGGCCCGGCCCGAGCGCGCGCCGGAAGCGCCACGCGCGCCACAGCGCCGCGGCGCCGGCGACGAGCATCGCGGCGACGCACAGCTCGTGCACGTAGAGCACCGCATGGTCGAGCGGGGTCCACGCGCTGCGGTCCTCGCGGCCGAGCCACGCGACCTTGCCGGCGTACGAGAGCAGGAAGAGCGCGACGAGCGCCGCGCAGGCCGCCATGCGCGCGCGGTGCGCGCGGACGTCGCCGCGCCGGATCGCGCGGATCCCGGACGCGCCGAGCGCGGCGATCGCACCCAGGTTCGCGAGCGCGGCGGTCCAGAACAGGAGCTTGGGATCCATTCCCAGATCGCCTACTGCCGCCGCAGCCCCAGCGCGAACTCGGCGATCAGCTTGCGGTGCAGCTCGCTCGTGCCCTCGCCGAACTCGAGCGCCTTCGCCTCGAGCAAGAGGCGCCCCACCTCGTACTCCGCGGTGACGCCGTAGCCGCCGTGGATCCCGATCGCGTCGAGCGCATTCTGGGTCGCCGCCTCGCTCGCCATCAGCTTCGCGAGCGAGGCCTCCATGCTCGCGCGCGCGACGCCGGCGTCCTTCATGCGCCCGAGCCGGTAGACGACGCCGCGCGCGCCCTCGGTGCGGCAGATCATCTCGGCGATCTTCTGCTGGATCATCTGGAACTCGCCGATCTTCTGGCCGAAGGCCTCGCGCTCGCGCGCGTAGGCGAGTGCGAGGTCGATGCAGCGCTGCGACTGGCCGAGGCAGCGCGCGGCGACCGAATAGCGCCCCATGTCGAGCGCCGAGCCGAGCACCGGGAAGCCGCCGCCGGGCTCGCCGAGCAGGTTCTCGTCGGGCACGAAGGCGTCCTCGAAGTGCACCTCGGCGAGGTTGTCGCGCTTGAGCGTGCGCATCGGGAACGCGCCGATCGCGACGCCCGAGGTCTCGCGCGGGTCGACGAGGAAGGCCGTGACGCCCTTGTGCTTGCGCGCCAGGTCGACCGACGCGACGACGAAGAAGAGGCCCGCGTGCGCCGCGTGCGAGATGAAGACCTTCGTGCCGCGCAGCCGCCAGCCGCCATCGACGCGGGTGGCCGTCGTCTTGAGGTTGCCGAGGTCGGTGCCGCCGCCGGGCTCGGTCAGGCACGCCGACGTCAGGCAGCGGCCCGACGCGATCTCCGGCAGCCAGCGCCGCTTCTGCGCCTCGCTGCCCCAGCGCAGGATCGAGCCGCCGACGAGCGAGTTCGACACCGACACGACCGACGCGACGACCCAGTCGACGCGTGCGAGCTCCTCGCAGATGATCCCGTAGGTCACGACGTCGCTGAACGAGCCGCCGTACTCCTCGGGGATCATCGGGCCCATGAAGCCGAGCGGCGGCAGCTTCGCGATCAGCTCGAGCGGGTAGCGCTCCTCGCGCTCGTAGCGCTCGACGTGCGGCAGGATCTCCTTCTCCGCGAACTCGCGCACCGCGGCGCGCACCAGGCGCTGCTCCTCGCTGAGGTCGAAGTCGGCGATTCGCTCCTGCGGGCTCGTCACGGGGCCTCCGGGGCCGGCCAGGATAGCCCTTCGCCGGCGCCGGGCTCTTTGCGCGCGAGCGGGCGCTCGCCTACGCTGCGGCCCCCTCCCGCGGAGTCCCGAGCGTGAAGAAGGCCAAGCCGCTCCCCCACCGCAACCGGCGCAAGAGCGCGCGCCACCGCGCGAAGCGCAAGGCCAAGCTGCGCCGCGTGCGGCTGCGCAAGAGCTCCGGCGAGCGCCGGACCTACCGCTGAACGGCCGCGGCCCGCGGGCCGCCCATGTCCCCCGCCCCCTCCCAGCCCTTCCGCTTCGCGCTCGACGCGACCTGCGGCGACGCGCGCGCCGGCGCGTTCTCGACGCCGCACGGGGCCTTCCACACGCCGGCCTTCATGCCGGTGGGAACCCACGGCGCCGTCAAGGCGCTGACGCCCGACCAGGTCGCCGCGACCGGTGCCGAGATCGTGCTCGCGAACACCTATCACCTGGCGCTGCGCCCGGGCGAGGAGCTCGTCGCGAAGCTCGGCGGCCTGCACGCCTTCATGCGCTGGGACGGGCCGCTCTTGACCGACAGCGGCGGCTTCCAGGTGTTCTCGCTGCCGAAGACCGAGATCTCCGACCGCGGCGTGCGCTTCCGCAGCGAGGTCGACGGCAGCGCCATCGAGCTGACGCCGGAGCGCTCGATCGAGATCCAGCGCACGCTCGGCGCCGACGTCGCGATGGCCTTCGACGAGTGCACGCCGTACCCGGCCGACGAGCGGCTCGCGCGCACCGGCGTGCGGCGCACCCTCGGCTGGCTCGAGCGCTGCGCGAAGGCGCACCAGGGGGAGCGCCGGCAGGCGCTGTTCGGAATCGTGCAGGGCAGCACCTACCGCCACCTGCGCGAGAGCTGCGCGCAGGCCGTCGTCGCGATGGACCTGCCGGGCTTCGCCATCGGCGGCGTGTCGGTCGGCGAGGGCCACGACCTGCTCGTCGAGGTCACGCGCTGGACCGCGCCGCTGCTGCCGGAGACGAAGCCACGCTACCTGATGGGCGTCGGCCTCCCGGAGGACCTGCTCGCCGCGATCGGCCTCGGCATCGACCTCTTCGACTGCGTGATTCCGACGCGCTACGCGCGCAGCGCGACGGTGTTCACGAGCCGCGGCCGCCTGCGCCTCACGAACCGCCGCTACCGCCGCGACGCGTACCCGATCGACACGAGCTGCGACTGCGCCGCGTGCACCGGCGGCTTCACGCGCGCGTACCTGCACCATCTGTTCGCCGCGAACGAGATCCTGTCGGCGGTCCTCGCGTCGCTCCACAACGTGCGCTTC